>NZ_JAWLIR010000007.1:0-799 GCF_033485195.1 Sporosarcina beigongshangi | reverse complement strand
AGAGGACTTTTTCAGTGGCCTCTGGGAATTGGATAGCCTTTTGTTATTTTAAAGATAAATTTTATGACTGCGGAAAAACCCGACTACCTACAAGTCGAACTGAGCTACCTATCTAACAAAGTCGGCTGTGCATTACGCAGTGACATATTCGCGTACTGCAGTATCTTCCATCATTAATTCCTTCAAATACTTTTTCGCTCGGAACAAGCGAGATTTCACTGTGCCAATTGACACTTTCATCACTTCGGCAATTTCGATGAGCGAATATTGATGAACATAGAAATACTCAATTGTTTTTCTATAAATGGCATCGAGCTTACCGATTTTTTGTTGAACAAGTGACTGGATATCATTTTGCTCCAGCAATTCCGCTGGTGTTAAACCGTCACTTGGAACAAGATCAAGGATAGGCACATCGAGTGTATCTGGTTGGTTCAGGACATGCTTGCTTCTCCTTACATCTTTGCGATAACGATCGCGGAACGTATTCATACAAATCGTCGTTAGCCATGCTTTCATATGATCGACATCGTCCATTCGTTCGCTGTAGCGAACAACCTTCAACCAAACATCCTGCATCAAATCCTCTGCCTCTTCTTTATTACGCGTTAATTTAAGACATAGATGATATATATACCGGCCGTATTCTTCGTACAACCCGTTAAGATTTATTTTCATAGGGTAACGCCTCCGTCTTCTATCTGTTGTACCTATTATCACCAATCTCAACATTTCAAACCATTGTATTCTCTTTCAGTTTACTTACAAACTTGTAAGGGAGCATGAACATTTCTTAACC
>NZ_JAWLIR010000006.1:0-277162 GCF_033485195.1 Sporosarcina beigongshangi | reverse complement strand
TTCATAGGGTAACGCCTCCGTCTTCTATCTGTTGTACCTATTATCACCAATCTCAACATTTCAAACCATTGTATTCTCTTTCAGTTTACTTACAAACTTGTAAGGGAGCATGAACATTTCTTAACCAATCAATTGCGCCTCGGCGTAATTGGATTGGGATTTTGAATTGTGCACAGCACCATTAACTCCCCTCAACATCCCTAACATCCGCCGGAGGTTTGACTTGAATCAGCAAATACATTGGCTGATTCAAGTGAAGAATCCTTAAAACTAGTTGGACTATTTTTAAGGTTTTTTCACTTGAATCAGCCAATGTATTTGCTGATTCAAGTGAAAAATCCTTAAAACTAGTCCACCTAGTTTTAAGGATTCATATTTTTATTCATCTTCGCGAATTGTAATCGTCATCCGGACAATCCGACTTCGTTCCATTTTCTCAATTTCAAAAAGTAGATGATCATATGTAAATCGTTCTCCCGGCTCAGGAACATGATCTAACTCTTGTAAAACGAACCCGCCTAGCGTGTCGTGATCCGTCGGTAATTCGATACCAAGTAGCTCCATCGCTTCTACAATCTCAAGCCGCCCATGACACGTAAGCTTATTAGTTGTGTGCTGATAGACAAATACCTCTTCATCGATATCCGTCTCATCCTCAATATCCTGACCAATCATCTCTTCGATAATATCTTCATGCGTCACAATGCCAAGCGTTCCACCATATTCATCTAACACAATCGCCAGATGCTTCTTCTTCGCAAGCATCATCTTGAATACTTTCTCAACACTAGCAGATTGCACGACATACAGTGGATTACGATCAATTATTTCAGCGAGTGTTTTCTCAGGGTTCATCGACCATGCAATAAACATTTTCGAATAAAACATGCCAACAATCGTATCCATATTGTCTTTATAAACAGGATAGCGTGTATAAAAGTATTCCAATATCGTTTCACGCACTTCTTCATAGGTCGCTTCAATCGGCAAACCAACGATGTCTGTCCGGTGCGTTTCAAGGACATCAGACACATCCTTGTCCGGAAAATCAAGCACTTCCTTCAACCGATCTGATTCCTCTTGCTTAAACGTTCCTTCTATTGAAGCAATGTCAACCATCGACCTCAAATCATCTTTCGTTAACTTCGCTTCCGTCACAGTCCCTTTCGAAATAATCCGAATGAAAATGTTCGTAAACAAAGATAAAATTGCTGTAAGCGGCGTCAAAATTTTCACAAAAAGAATAATCACGGGTGCAACGATATACGCAACACGATCAGCAAACGTCGCGGCAATCGTCTTCGGCAACACCTCACCAAAAACGATAATCACAACCGTCAAAATCCCTGTCCAAATACCGATACTCAAACCCTTATCGATAGCAATCATTGTTACAATTGTCGGCATCATAATATTGGCAATATTATTGCCAATCAAAATAGCTGTAATCATACGGTCCGGTTTCGAAATCAGTTGCTGCAGCCTAATTGCCTGCCCGTCTCCCTGATCCGCACGAAACTGGACCTTCATCCTATTTACTGCGGTTAGTGCCGTTTCACTTCCCGACAGGAAGAACGACAGAAATAAAAAAAATCCAAGTGCGATAAACAAAAGCGCTTCCTCCCAATATTGGTTTCCGTTCAAGTAGTTATTTAAGTTAGCATACCATATTATTCATATTTACGTATGACTTACTTACTCCATTTTCATCTGTTCTGCTATACTGTTTCTATTAACGAAATTATTTCGAAAAGAGGGATTGCATTGACACATTTGGAGACATTAGACGGATATTTCACAGAACAACGTGACGAACATCTTGAACAATTAAAGGATTTTCTTCGTATTCCTAGCATTAGCTCTTTATCTGAACATAAGGGGGATATGCAAAAGGCAGCAGAGTGGCTAAAGGATTCATTCCAAAAGGCGGGTCTCGAAAATTTGGCAATTGATGAAACGGATGGGCACCCGGTTGTGTACGGTGATTGGCTCCATGCAGAGGGCAAACCAACAATTTTAGTCTACGGTCATTACGACGTCCAGCCTGTTGACCCCCTGCATCTATGGGAAAGTGCGCCATTTGAACCCGAGATTCGGGATAATAAATTATTTGCACGCGGCGCGAGCGATGATAAAGGGCAAGTGTTCATGCACGTGAAAGCGGTTGAGGCACTGATGAAGAAAACAGGTAGCCTACCGGTTAACGTCAAGTTTTTCATTGAGGGAGAAGAAGAAGTCGGCAGTCCCAATTTAGAGAAATATATTAAAGCGAACAAAGACAAGCTGGCGGCTGATATCATTGTTATTTCGGATACAGGTATGCAAGGTCCAGGACACCCGGCGGTTTGTTATGGCTTACGTGGATTATGCGGCGTACAAATCGATGTACTTGGCGCGAAAAGCGATTTGCATTCTGGCTTGTACGGAGGTGGCGTGGCAAATCCGATTCATGCACTAGCGGAGGTATTGGCTTCGTTCCGCGATCAGGAAGGGACGATTGCCATTGAAGGGTTTTACGACCAAGTTCGTCCATTGGCTGATGAGGAGCGCGAAGCTTACAAGGCACTTGGTTTCGATGAAGAAGAGTTGAAAAAGGAAGTTGGCGTGACAGAACTGTTCGGAGAAAAAGGATTTTCGTATTTGGAACGCACATGGACTCGCCCAACGCTTGAAGTGAATGGCGTATTTGGTGGATTTTCAGGTGAAGGCATTAAAACTGTTCTGCCTGCAGAAGCCGGCGCTAAAATTACGTGCCGCCTCGTTCCAGACCAAGATCCAGACGATATCATTGATAAGTTAAAAGCGCATATTGAGCAGCATAAACCGGCAGGTGTAACGGTGACAGTGAGTGAGTTCGACAAAGGAAAGCCGTTCATTACACCGTTTGACCACCCCGCTATTCAGGCAGCAGGTCGCTCATATGAAAAAGTGTATCACGTACCGACTGCTTATATTCGAGGTGGCGGATCGATTCCGATTGTTGCAGCATTTGATGAAATCTTACAGCTACCTGTTGTCTTAATGGGCTTTGGGCTTGCATCAGAAAACTTCCATGCACCTAATGAGCATTTCCATTTAGAAAACTTCGATCAAGGACTACGCGTCATCGGTGATTATTATTATGAAATTGCTAACTTTTCAAAGGATGAGTTAAAGAAATAAACGCTATGCCGGATTCTCGTTAAGAGAGTCCGGTTTTTTGTTGTATTTTGTATTCATGCTATGATAACCGAGAGAATTCATATGTACTCCATCTTTCCTTTGCTGCTACATCCTCCGAGTGTCACTCTACTGTCAACTATCAGAATGCAATTCAATTACTTTTCATGGTATAGTAATAATAATCAAAAAAATAGTGATAAGGATTGATTTATTTTATGAATAAAAAACCGCTTGCATGGATTGTAGACAGCACTGCCTATGTTTCTGAAGAACTCAAACAACATCCTGACTTTTTTTCAGTTCCTCTGAATATACATTTCGGTGAAAAACAGTTTGTCGATGGTGTCGACCTAAATCCTGAACAATTATACGCTAAAATAAAAAATGCAGAAGATTTTCCAAAAACATCTCAGCCTTCCGCTGGCGAGTTTGCAGAGCGTTTTAAAGTAATTGCGGAGCAGTATGAACAAGCCATTGCCATTCATGTATCGAGCAAATTAAGTGGTACACTCGCTTCTTCGACTGCTGGAGCTGAACTTGCTGAATTTCCCGTGACCTTTATCGACTCCATAGCCCTGTCTTATGGAATTACAGGGTTAATCGAAAGAGGTATGGAACTGTATGACAACGGAGCGAGCGTCTCAGACATTAAAGTTGAGCTCGAAAAAATGGCAGGGACGTTGCAGAACTTCATTTTGATTGGCCAGCTAGACCAATTATATAAAGGCGGCAGGATGAGTGGTGTGCAATTTTTCCTTGGCAGCTTGTTAAAGGTGAAACCGATTGTTCAAATTTCGAGTGAGGGCGAATTGCTGGCGATTGATAAAGTACGTTCCGAGAAAAAGGCACTACAATATTTGGTCGATAAAGTAGTCGCTAGCCATCATCCAGGCAGAAAGAGTATCCATCTCATGCATGGCAACGTCTTGGATCAGGCCGTTCATTTGAAAAACCTGATTACAGAGCAAGTACCCGATCTAGAGGTTAAAATTGGTGACATCAGTTCTGTTCTCGCGGTTCATGCAGGCGAAGGTACGCTTGCTGCCTTGTGGTTTGATTAATTGATAAAAGCAGTCCGTCTACTAAAGGCGGACTGCTTTTATCGTGTCTAGACTCCGGGCGCCAAATGCTTTTCTTTATGAAAATTCATCGTTGATTTTAAAAAAGACGTACTTGGCGTTGGGTGAGAACATATAAGAATCTTTATAGTCCCATAGGCGATGTTGCGCGTCGAATGTATGGGCATTGACGTACGGGACGGAGCCCACTTTGGCAGTGACAATCGTTGTGTGGTCGAAGCGACCGTCGCCTTCAAAGTCGTAGGAAATGACATCTCCTAACCCCAACTGTTCGGCTGAAGATACTTGTGTGGCTGTCAAGCCTTTTTTCGAGGTAGCTAAATACCAACGCAGCGAATGTGATACCGACCAGCTAAAACTCCATGTCCCACTTTGCAGCCACCACCCTCGTTCACGATGTGGATAACCATGCATAGGTGCACCACCTGCCAGCAAGCATTGAGATATAAAATTGGTACAATCTACATCAAATGACGGAAATGCCGGATTACGTCCGTTCCACCATTCGTTCGCATAGCGAACAGCCGCCTCCCTATCGTACATAAAATCCCTCCTCCTATCATGCTATGAATAGAAGAAGAAAGGCATACATAGATGTTTTTCTTCAAAAAAAGTACCCGATTAGACTAGGTACTCACTTAGAACGGATGATATGGAAACAGTTCTTCCCTGACTTTTTCGCTTCATACATTGCATCATCTGCATCTTTCAAAACGGAGGTCACTGTTGCTTTTGTAGATGCGACGAGCACAATTCCAATACTAGTCGTCACATCCAGCATGGCGTGCTTCACCGGCCATGATGCTTTCATGGCAGATTGAATGACCATTGCGGTTTCCTTCGCAAGTACTTCCGTCTCAACATGCGGCAATAATACAACAAACTCATCGCCACCAAGCCGTGCTACTAGCGCATCTGGACTGGTGCTGTCGGATAATCTTCTGCCAAACTCCTGAATAACAGAATCACCAACATCATGACCAAATTGATCGTTAATGTTTTTAAAATAGTCAATATCGAGTAAGTATACTGCAAACCCGTTCCCTTCTTCCCGAAATTGATTCAATTCAACTGATAATTGATCGGTAAGCAGGCGACGATTGGGCAAGTCTGTCAAAAAATCATGATTGGCAAAGTACTCTAGCTTGTCCTCGTTCTTTTTTTGCATCGTTACATCACGAATAATTATTACCATATGCTTAAAGTTGTTCCATTTATCGTAAACGGGGCTCGCCTTCAGCTCTGACCAAAGCCATCCGTCGACATTATGTTTGATCCTTACACGCAAGCTGTAGGTTTTGGCATTTCGCTGCGCTTTTGTAAATTTTTTCGTTAATCTAGCCACATCATCAGGGTGCACAGGCCATAGTGGTGGTTCTCCAATATATGCAGAAGATTCAAATCCAAAAACCTCTCGACTTGAAGGAGAGACGTAAGTATACTCATATTGATCATTGATTAATACAATGACATCCTGTGCATTTTCTGCAATAATCCGAAATTGTTTTTCGCTTTGAACGAGCTCACTCCAAGAGTTCTCACTTTCTATTTGCGCAATTTTTTCGCTCGTAATATTTTGTACAACGCCCATAATGTAGGTGAGTTTACCTGCTTCGTCAAATAAAGGCGTCAAGCGAGTATGGGAATATTGCCGTACCCCGGATGACGATAAATAGGAATCTTCATAGGATACTACTTTTTTAGTTTGTAGTACTTTGCCATATTGATAGTCCAAGCATGTACTAAGCTCTGCATCATGTACTTCGCCAAAGGTTTTACCAATTGCTGTTTGATCTACATTGGCGTGACTAAGCGCCAGGTGATTGAAATAAGCATAGGTAAACGTTGAATTCTTTTCAACCTTCGCGATAAATACCATATCCGCGAGTACTTCCATTAAAGTAGTATCAAAAGGTAATATCTTATCACCGAGCATCCCTATTCTCCTTTCTTAACGAGCAGTTATGAGTTTTTCGAAAATTTCACATCAATTAAATATACCATTAATGAGTGAAATTTCAACCTGAATCATGCAATTTCAGACTTGAACATTAGTCTGAAAACCGAACAAGATTCACTTCTGCTTTCCAATCAAAAAAAAGCATCCTAATGGACACTTTTAATTATTTCATATGGAGCATAGGGGGCTCGAACCCCTGACCTCTTCACTGCCAGCGAAGCACTCTCCCAGCTGAGCTAATGCCCCCGAAATTTGATACAATAAGAATTATAGCAATAAGGTTCATAAAAGACAATAGGCAGGAGGGGCATCTTCATGCAGCATGCAGAAAGAGAAATCATCGAACCCGTCGCGCTTTGTGACGGCAAAGGGCTATTGAATCCGGAAGCAATCGGATTCGCACGACAGCCTGTCATCCAGAGCAATTTGACGGGCCACTTCATGCGAAAGAAAAAATGGAATTATTGGTGTGTATACGGAGAGGATCTATTATTTTCTGCAACAATTAGCCATATCGATTATGCCGCCGTCTGTTTTGTCTATATTTTGGATTATGAGACACAACGATTTTTTGAAAAGCAAATTACCATTCCAATCGGGCGTAGTGTCAAAATGCCAGAGGATGTTCTCGGTAGCGTTAAATTTGGCAATGATAGCTTGACTGTCCAAATCGTCAATATTCAAGGTGAAACACATCTTTCCGTCACCATCCAGGATTTTGATAATGAAGTACTCCATGCCGATCTACATATCACTCATCCACCGGGTGATGAATCATTGAATGTTGTCATACCTAAAAGCCGTGATATTTTTCAATTCACTGCGAAACATCATTCATTGCCAACTTCAGGCTTTGTTAAGATTGGCGATAAACGATATGATTTCAACCCTGAGTACAGTTTCGCTGTACTCGATTACGGGCGAGGCGTTTGGCCGCGTAAGGCAGAATGGAATTGGGCAATGGCATCACAACGCCTCGGCAATCGTCGAATTGGACTGAATTTCGGTGGAAAGTGGACGGATGGCACCGGAATGACAGAGAATGCGGTTTTTATAGATGGACGGATGACTAAAATTCATGAGGATGTTCTTTTTAGCTATGATCCAAATAATTTTATGAAGCCTTGGAAAATCCAAACAAAGTTTTCCAATACAGTCAACATCACTTTTTCACCCTTTTTTGAGCGTATAGCTACGACCAATGTCAAAGTTGTACAGACTACAGTTCACCAGCTCGTCGGCTACTTCAACGGCACTGTTCAACTCACGGATGGCTCCACACTACACATTCGTAATATGCTTGGTTGCTCGGAAGAACATATCGCAAAATGGTAATCCACGAACGGATTTTGCTCTTATCTAAATTAAACGAAAAAATCCTGCCTACAATGCTAGTCGCTTGAGAATGCCTCCACTAGCGATGAGGCAGAGATTATAAATCGGAAATATATATTATCTTTTAATGCCGGCCAAAGAGCCGGCTTTTTTCATCGGTCAAAACATTCTTTGGTTTAATTCACCCTTATTTTAGGTAACCTAAGAGTAAGAAATATATTTGGAGGGTTTGATAGAGATGCATAAACTTACAGTACTCGGCGCCACAATATTATTAGGCGCTCTAATACTCGGCGGATGCGGTAACTTCGGAAAAAATGCCGATAAACCAAATAGGGAAGATGCAACAATTATTCATGAGGATGAGAAAGCTGGAGGTTCCCTTGAAACTGGGGACGGCTACGGATTTACATCCTTTGATCTTGATATCGAGGTCGACGGCAAAGATGCAATTGAAACCGAATATAAGATAGATAAAAAGTTAGATGTAAATTATGAAAATAAGCTAACCAACACCAAACTGACAGACAGCAAGGCTATGAATGAAATCGATAAGCTTTTTATGCATATTCTTATCACCAAGGATACACCACCACAAGAAGTAATCGATAAAATTTTAAAATGGTATCAGCTGGACAGCTACTCAAAGTTCGATTTAGAAGTCGACTTTGATGATGGCACTAGGCTCGATATTGAAGAGATACAATAGCCAGTCAGGTCAAGGTCATAATCGTGGGTTCAAGTTGAAAAGGCTACAAGGATATTATATCCTGGTAGCCTTTTCAACTTATACTTTCGATTCCGCCAACATGTTAAAGTAAACGCCTTGTCGTTCGATCAATTGCTGTTGGCTACCAGACTCAATCAATTTCCCCTGCTCCATGACATAGACGGTATCGGCTTTTCGTACCGTATTCAATCTATGCGCGATAACAAAACTCGTCCTACCTTCCATCAGACGATCTAGCGCCTCTTGAATTTCCAGTTCAGTCACCGTATCGATGCTGCTCGTGGCTTCATCCAACAAAAGGAGAACAGGGTCTGCGACGAGTGCCCTTGCAATGGACAACAATTGCTTCTGCCCCTGTGAAATTTCGCCGCCATCCGCGGTCAACAGCGTATCATAGCCATTTTCCAGCCGATTAATGAAGCTATGCGCATTGGCCTGTTTGGCTGCCGCCATAACTTCCTCATCTGTCGCATCGAGCTTGCCATAGCGAATGTTTTCAAGAACGGTCGCTTCAAATAGAAACGGATCTTGTAACACAAATGCCGTCTGACTACGCAATGTTTTTCGTGGGAGCTCACTAATTGGGATACCATCAATATAGATTTCACCTGTATCAGCCTCATAGAACCTAGCGAGCAATTGCATAATCGTCGTTTTCCCTGCACCCGTTGCCCCTACAAAAGCTACTGTCTCTCCTGCTTGTACGTGGAACGAAACCTCGTCCACTGTATAGCCATCAGTCTCTACTGCATAACCAAATGACACATTGCGAAATTCAACTTCCCCGCGCAGAATTGTCTCTGTATGTGCTGTCGCTTCATCCTCTTCAACTGGCTCATCCATAATCTTAAATACTCTTTCCGCTCCGGCAATCGCGGACAGCACCGTGTTAAATTGGTTCGCTAGGTCATTGAGCGGACGTGTAAACTGGCGTGCAAACTCCGAGAAAACAACAATTGTCCCAATCGTCACAACTCCATCGCCTCTCAGTGCCAGCAATCCACCCACACCTGCAACAACTGCAAAAGCAGCATTATTCAACATATTCATCACCTTGGGAATAAAGCCAGAATACGTCAACGCCCAGAACCCGGTCTGACGAAGTCGATTGCTTTTCTCCGCAAACTCTTCCATGACACGCTGTTCCTGCGAGAAGGCTTTAACAATACGCTGGCCGGAAATCGTTTCTTCAATCATGCCGTTCAATTCACCGACCGCCTGCTGCTGTTCTTTAAACAATAAACCCGTACGACGCGTAATCCAGCGCATGGCCACAAACATAATAGGGACAATAATCATCGTCAGTAGCGTCAGCAATGGACTTAAATACAACATAACTGCCAACGTCCCCGTTAGCGTTAAAACACTTGAAAACACTTGGATGAAAGAAGAGTTCAGTGTTTGACTGACGTTTTCAATATCATTCGTCACTCGACTCATCAATTCTCCGTGTTGTCGTTTATCAAAAAATGTAACTGGCAATTTTTGAAGATGGGCAAACAAACTTGTGCGTAATCGAAAAATAGTTTGCTGTGCAATCCCTACCATCCAGAAACTTTGGAAATAAGTCGCAAATGATAGGCCAATATAAATAGCAATAAGCAGACCAATTTGAGTAGCAAGACCATCAAATTGCATGCGAATGATGTAATCATCGATGATTTTCCCAATCATCAGCGGACCCAATAGCGTCAATACAGAGCTAACGAAAACAAGGGCCAGTACTGTAACAAGCAAGCCACGCTGTTCATCGACAAGCCGCCAAATTCGGTAGAGTACTGATTTCCAATTGCTTGCACGCTCCCCCTTTTTCTTTTTGGGGTCTTTTAAATCAGCTTTTGTAATGATTGGTTCATAGCCAAAGGGTTTACGAATTATGCGTAGCATCGGATTTCACCTCCCCTTCCGATTGGGATTGTGCTATTTGTTGATAGAGCATAGATTGTTCCATCAAGTCGTCATGTGTACCATAGCCGACAACCTTTCCTTCATCGAGGAGAAGGATTTTGTCTGCACCTTGTGCTGTGCGTATTTTCTGTGTCACGACGAGCATTGTTGCATCTTCCCCCTCAAGGGCATCCCATAACGCTGTTTCTGTTTTAACGTCCAGCGCACTTGTACTGTCATCTAATATAAGAATGGACGGTTTGCGGACAAGCGCCCGCGCAATAGATAGCCGTTGCTTTTGCCCGCCTGATAAGTTCACACCTTTTTGTCCGACTCGCGTACTGTACTTTTGCGGGAAGAGATCAATGGATTCATGGATTTGTGCCTTTTTTGCTGCCAGTTCCAGTTCATCCACATGCGCTTCGGTATCGCCCCACGACAGGTTTTCCAAAATGGATCCTGTGAATAAAATCGACTGCTGCGGCACAAGTCCAATCGTATCGCGCAAGTCTTTTAATGCCCAATCCTTTACTTCAATCCCACTGACAAAAATCTTTCCACTTGTTACTTCAAATATGCGCGGAATTAAGTGCAGTAAGGTCGATTTCCCCGAACCAGTTGCGCCCATTATGGCGAGTTTCTCTCCAACAGACACATGAAATGATACGCCATCAAGTATCGGTTCAGGCTTCCCAGGATAATTAAACGACACATTGTCAAATCGTAGGTCGCCTTCCAACTGCCTCAATCCTGAACTTTCCGTCGTGTGAATTTCCAGGTCTTCATTCGCAAGGAGGACTTCTTCCATCCGCTCTGCTGAAGCCTTGGCACGCGAAAAGGCAATAATAATGAATGCAAACATCGAGAACGCCCCTGTCATCCGCATTGCGTAGTTAACAATCGCCACAAGTTCCCCTACTTGCGCTCCATCATTACTTACTTCCACAGCACCAAACCATAGTACAGCCATTAGACTGCCGTTCATGACAAGTAACAAAACAGGTAAGATGAGCTCCATCATGCGCATTGCCTTGACCGTGTCTTTCCTAAGTAAATCAGATACTTTTGAAAAACGACTGGCCTCATACATCCCACGTAAATAGGCTTTAATCAACCTAACCGCCTGTAAATTCTCCTGAATAACGCGGTTGACTCGATCTAAGCGTTTCTGTACTCCTGCAAAATAGCCGACCCCTTTTTTCGACATGAAATACAGAAATACGAGTAGAAACGGTGCTCCAATGACTAATAAGAAGGCCAGTTTGACATTGACGAAAAAGGCCATGATTAAACTTCCCACTACAAGTAACGGTGCGCGCAGCATAATGCGTAATCCCATGAACAAAACGTTTTGTGTCATCGTTACATCACTTGTGAGGCGAGTAATGAGACCAGCCGTTGGAAAGCGTAAGAATGTCGCCATCGAAAAGGCTTGGACTTGACGAAAAAGTGCCTGACGTAAATCATACCCAAAGCCTTGCGCCACATGTGCGGCGAAGTAGGAATTGATAACTCCGGAAAATAAAGCTACGAAGGCGAGTGCCATCATGGCGCTTCCCCATGTCCAAATGACTGTCTCATCGCCAGCGAGAATCCCATCGTCAATAATTTTTTTAATGAGTAGTGGCTGAATGAGCTCAACAGCTAGCTCAAATAACATCAGAATTAGCGCAATGACAATCGACCATTTATATGGCTTCGCATAAAAAAAAACTGTTCTCATTTTTTGACCCCCAGAAAACTCTTTCGTTTTACGAATTATTTGACCAACAGAAGGAAGGATTAAACTACATCCTTCCTCCTGTTGGTTAAAGCCTCCGGCGGATGTCACAGATTTTGAAAGGAGTTAAGGCAACCTAAGTTCGCCGCGTCCTGCGGCAACGGTTGCATGACCTACATCCTGTAGGCCTCAAGCTTAATTCAAAATCTGGACGCAAACACGCCGAGCCGTGTTTGATTTAGTAGACCCTATTATCCCATAGCTGTCGGGTTGTGTATAGCCAATAAAACTGAATTGAGGGATATTTTCGACATGTAATACAGTGGATCCCATTGAAGCCGCTTCGGCGCTGGGGGAGGAAGGGTTGAACTGCATCCTTCCCTGTTGCCTCCCACCACAAGCCAGACAGCTTCGCCGTCAGTCTTATAGCTTCGGCTACCCCCGTTAAGGCGCCTTCGCTTAGTTTGTATATCAGGTTTCAAGTTTCCTACCAGTTGCATTTTATTTCGAAATGACATATAGTACATTACAACAGTAATGTACTAACTTTTAGGAGGTGACTCGAATGCTCGACGTAGATGGCTCGAAGCCGATTTACGTACAAATTGCGGAGTGGATCGAGAAGGCTATTATTGACGAAACGCTGCCTGCAGATGAAAAAGTCTATTCACAATACCAGCTTGCCGAGCTTTTCAACATTAATCCGGCAACGGCAGGAAAGGGGCTGACGCTATTGCTGGAAGCAGAAATCATCTATAAGCGGCGTGGTCTCGGTACGTTTGTGGCGCCAAATGCACGCGACAAACTCCTTGTAAAACGGAAAGAAGAGACGCTACGGCGGCTCATTCAAGAGTTGCTCACTGAAGCGACACTTCTCGGCGTCGATGAACAACACCTACTCGCAATGATTGCAGCAGAACGCGCGCAAAAAAGGGGGAATGAATCATGACTGTCATTAAATGTAACGGTGTGACAAAAACGTACGGGGCTCATCAAGTGCTAAGTAATATTAACTTTTCCATCGAGGAAGGTGTGCTAACCGGCATTATCGGTAGAAACGGGGTCGGTAAAACGACACTAATGAAAATGATTGTCGGCTTTCTAAGAGAATCTTCAGGGTCCATTCAAGTTTTCGGTGAACAGCCTTTTAATAATTTAAAAGTATCAGCCAACACGATTTTCATTGACGATGCCATGCACTTCCCAGACTCGATGACCTTGCAAGATATTTTGACAGAATGTCAACGCTTCTATCCAAATTGGGATGGGGAACTTGCTAGTCGTCTCATTAGTTATTTTGTCTTTCATTTAGGAGGCAAACACCGCCTTTTATCAAAAGGGAAAAAAAGCACGTTCAATGCCATCATTGGACTTGCGGCACATTGCGCACTCACTATTTTTGACGAGCCGACGACTGGCATGGATGCTGCGGTACGCAAAGACTTTTACCGTGCGCTGCTAAAAGATTATTCGGCTCACCCACGGACGATTTTAGTGTCGAGTCACCATATAGAAGAAATCGAGGATTTACTGGAGGATATTCTACTTGTCCATGAGGGAAAAGTTCAATTCCATGGTCCTATCACTGACCTTCAGGAAATGTTTGTCACATTACAAGGAACAGCTGAGCTACTGGCGATCCATACACAAGATAAAAACATCATCAGCCAACATACACTTGGCCCTTATTCTGAATGGCTCGTTGAAAACACATTTACTGACGATCAAATCAAGCACCTACAAGCATCCGGTATTAGTCTATCACCCGTTTCGGCGAATGATGCATATATCGCTTTAACGACCAAAGCGCAAGGAGGCATTGATCATGTATTTAACTGAGCCAAAATTCTTGGATATCGTTCGGCAGCAGTTTCGGTTTAAGATGAATGCCAATGCGTCAGCGTTCACAAAACTAATTTTTTTACAACTTGCCTGTCTCTTTATAAGCAATTATCGTCAGGCTGCACCTGGATATAATTCAATTGAAGTTTCTGAGCAACTTTTCTCAAATACAGCCATTGTCGTCGCTACCTGGTTATGGGCTTTCTTTGTAGGACTCCTACTAACTATTGCCTCGCAGCGCAATGAATCCTTTACATTCGTGACGAATCGTTTTAGTTATCACGGATCCAATTTCTTATTCATGCTCTGTGCTTCCATCATCGGTGGACTAACAGCTGTTTTGATGGGATCTGTTTTGAAATTATATAACCTTCTACAATTTGAAAACATCATTATTAGTTCCAAAGGACTTTTCGCAGCTCCAGCTGACTTCTTCATACAACTGATGACAGCCATCGCCTATACGATGCTGTTCTTTATGGTGAGCTATGCTATCGGTATGTTTATCCAACGGAATAAAGCTTTCCTTTTACTTTTCATCGTAGGATGGATCACCCTATCTATTATAGGTGGTTTCTCTATTATTCAACCTATTTTTGATTTTTTTTGGAATGAACATTCCATCACTATCTTTTTATTGAAAGTAAGTGGTACTATCCTTGGGTTGTTTGCTATCGCCACCGCTATTACCAATCGCTTGGAGGTAAAAAAATGATTTCTTTATTACTCATGGTCCTTATCGCCATCGCGTTTTACGTCCTCTTTCAGAAATATAAACCGACTAGCTTTAATAGCAGAAGACATTTCGCCCTCATCATTGGCTATATTGTATTTCTGTTCGCTGTGCTAGTGACTACTGAAATCGTTGAACGACTCTATCAACCACATGCATCAATAGCCGATCCTAACGAGTTCAATTATGATCTAAGCATTGGTGATATCGAGGAAGCCGTCCATTCTTCACAGTTCTTAGAAAAAAGAACACATCAAGCAGATGACACACTTACCATTCAAAATGAGTATGACGGTGCCTCACTCTTTGTTGAGCGCAGAAGTAATTTGGAGGGCATTATTGAGGAATTCATTTTTAAGCCGATGCTACTGATCAATAAACGTGATTTCTCCGATAAAATCAATGTGAAGAAACCCGTTTGGCAGGATAGTCTCATCACTATCCCTCAACAGCCGATGACTAAAATCCAATACGCTCATTCCTATGACACTGTTTTCCTTAATCAGCTGACCAGTTCGCGATATTCATCGAGTGGTAGTGGTAGCTACACCGCGGGACATTTCATTATCTATTTAATCGTTCCAGAAGATGTTGAAATCGAAGTGTCTTCCAAAAGTTCTATCCAATACATTGAAGAATAACAAAAGGACCGAGCCCCAATGGGAGTCGGTCCTTCTCTATTTTTACGTCTTCACCTTACTCCCCGCAATCGACAACCACGTCACGCCAATTAGCATGACGATCCCTCCCGTTAATTGCCACACACCGAGCACTTGGCCAAACCACAACACCGAAATAACCATTGCTGTCAGTGGCTCAAAGCTCGATAATATACTCGTTTCGACTGGAGTTATGTATTTCATACTACTCAAGAATAAGACGAATGCAAGAGTCCCAACGATAATGACGAGAAAGAGCATCGCTGTTATATTCCAATCTTTCAGATAGTCGAGATGCCTGATGATTTGCAAAGGGTTCGTTAGAAAAAGTGTCGCGCCGCCAATAATCATTGCCCAACCAACGACTAGTAAAACACCCCATTCTTGCATGAGCCGAACTGGGTGCAATGTGTAAAATGAAAAAGCGAACCCAAGTGCAATTCCCCAAACCACCGCTACTTTGCTTAAAGCAAATCCAGAAAACGAGCCGTTTGTCAGTAGTAGAAATAGACCAATCAATGTGACGAACATACCTAAGACCTGTACGACAGGCGGCCATGTTTTTTGCCTAAACGTTACAAAAACAATAATAAAAATCGGTGCAAGAAATTGAAATAATGTTGCAATGACTGCATTACTTGATTCAATAGAGGCTACAAACGTGTATTGGACACCGAGCATACCGAAAACACCAAAAATCAATAACTGCCGTGCCCAAACCTTATGCTTCCACGGAAGACTTATTTGTTTGCCTTGTATTTTCAACATCGCAAGCAGACATGATCCCGCAATAAGTAGGCGGACTGTCAGCATGTAAGAGACCGTCATGTCGCTGTTTAACAGAATCCACTCCATCATAGGTCCTGTGGCACCCCACAGCATTGCACCCGAAATAATCATGATAATCCCTTTTAGCCTCTCCACCTTTTTACCCCCTCTACAGCAGCAATTTATTATCAATATAAGTAAAATGTCATCCGTTTCTTCATTTTATGATGTACAGACGGAAAAACTTCTCTATAATAGGAGTATAGTACATCCAGGAGGAGACATTATTATGAAACCACAAAATGAGCAACTCGTACCGGACTCCCCCGAATTACCGGACATCATGAAGAGTCTTGAACAATTTTATATGGTGAACCGAACGGATAGTGAAGGCTCCATCACTTATACAAACAAAAATTTTTTAGACACAAGCAAATGGACACCTAAGCGTATCCTCGGAAAGACATTATGGCAAATGTTCCCTGAAACGGACGCCGGTCAAAATCAGGCTCATGCTATTTGGAACACCGTCACAAACGGCAAAACGTGGTTCGGAACTGCTGAAAAAATAACACGCTTAGCTGAACCTTATTTTGTCACGCTAATAGCCATCCCGTCTATGCAATCGGATGGGAAACTGATTTCTGTCACCTTTCTTGAATTAGACAATACAGACGAAGTTCATTTACGTGAGCAGCTTCAGCAAATTGCGTTTATTGACTACGAAACGGGATTGATGAGTCGCTATAAGCTTGAAACAGCTGTCAATGAAGCAATTGCAGAAGATAAGCATTTCTCATTCGTTTACATAATGATTGATCACTTTTACACATTAAAAGATTTGCAATCCTCCGAATCGGAGAAAGAGCTTATCAAATCATTTACCAATCGACTGAAACGATTTTTTCAAGATAACCCGATTGCTCGAATTGGCGTCAATGAATTTGTTGTTCTTACACCGTTTGGTGATTGGTATGTACAAGGGTTCCTACAATTTTTAGAGCAACAACCGATTTATATCGAAAATAGCGCATTGCCACTGTCTGTTAGCGGAGGTATCGTTCGTTATCCTGAAGACCAATCGACGTACAATCATTTGATGAAAGCGGCGCTCGTCGCAACGAAAGAGGTACTAGACCATGGCGGGAAGAAAATCGCTTCACTATCCGCAGCGTCACACCAAGGTTTGAATAGACGAGCTATCATTGACCGGAAATTACTCACTGCACTTAACCATAATAATATACAAGTTGTCTATCAGCCCCAATTTGATATTGCTACAAACAAAGTAACTATGTACGAAGCACTTGTCAGATGGGAAGATGCTGAACTCGGCTACATTTCACCGGACGAACTCATTCCCATCGCGGAGGAAAACGGGCTGATCAATGAAATCGGAGCGTTTGTACTTGAGGAATCTGCTAATTTAGCAACCAAATGGAAAGCCGAAGGACAAACGATAAGCATCGCAGTCAACTCATCTGTGCGTGAGTTTAACAACTCTCATATGAAAGAAAAAATCACCAAAATCCTTGAAGAAACAGGCTGCCCTGCAAGTAGCATTCAGCTTGAAATTACTGAGAAATTCGCGCTCCAAGCCGAAGAGGAGCAGTCCATCATTCTTCAGATGAAGGAATTACAGGACGAAGGTATCCAGTTTGCACTGGATGATTTTGGAACGGGCTATGCATCATTCCGTTTCCTTCAAAGTTTACCAATTTCAAAGATTAAAATCGATAAGCTATTCATCCGTTCTTTGCTGACACATTCCAAGACGCAGCAACTTGTCGAAGGAATGATTAAACTAGGAAAATCATTGGGCTTATATGTTGTGGCAGAAGGTGTCGAAACCGCAGAACAATTCGAGCTGCTCAAAGCAATGGGTATAGATGCTGTCCAGGGCTACTATATAAGTGCCCCGATTAGCGCAGATATGATTGTATTGGATTAATCAAGAAAGAGGGAGTGCCTTGAAATTCAAAGGGCACTCCCTTTCTTCCTTTTCGTCATTGATTGGAAAAACAACTGAATAATGACTTCCGCAAATACAAGCCCCATTGCAATCGCACCCGAAACCATGAAAGCACGTGAAGCAAAAGAAATGGATGTTAAAAAATCATTTTCAACAATATGGCGCATTGCGTTATACGCAGACCCTCCTGGTACAAGTGGAATGATGCCAGCCACACTAAAGATAATCATCGGCATTTTGAAGCGTTTTGCGAAAAGATGTGCAACGATAGCTACAGCAAAGGCACCCAGAAAGGATGCTTGCATCGGATCTCCCGAGTACGCATTAAATACACTGTAAATGAGCCATCCCGTCATCCCTACAAAACCACAATAGAATAACATCCTACGTGGCGCATTAAAGATTATTCCGAACCCCGCCGCTGCCAGAAAACTAAATACCGCCTGTATAATCCACGTCAACTTTCTTCACCTCATTTCCGTTCAAAAAGATAACACAAGTGCTACACCAGCACCAATTGCAAAAGCCGTCAGAAATGCCTCTGCACCTTTCGATAATCCAGATACAAAATGACCAGCCATCAAATCCCGCACTGCGTTTGTAATGAGCAGACCAGGAACGAGCGGCATGACTGACCCAATAATGATTTTATCCAACTCTGTACCAAGCCCAACAGAAATAGCGCCGAAACCAATGAGACCGATAAACAATGCTGCAACAAATTCTGCGAAAAAACTAACTTTCGTTAGCTCTTGGATTTTTGTAGCAATGATGAATCCAACCCCACCTGCGAAAACGGCCGCAGGCACATCTGACCAAACACCTTCATATAAAATAAGAAAACAGCCGCTCGCAACGGCCGCTGCAATGATCTGTAGCCACAATGGGAACATGACATTTGCTTGTTCGATTTCTTGTAGCTTGGCATAAGCCTCTTCGAGTGTATATTCATCCGCAGATAACTTGCGCGAAACATCATTGACAAGCGCGACTTTTTCAAGATCCGTCGATCGGCTCTTGATACGAATTAGTTTTGTATGATACGGACTACCTGGCGTAAAAATAATGCCCGTCGGCGTTACAAAACTATGCGTTGCAGATAGTTTCTGTGTAACGGCTATCCGCTCCATCGTATCCTCTACACGATACGTTTCAGCCCCGGCCTCCATCATCAATCGACCCGCAAGTAGGCAGCAATCTATTGCCATTTCTTTATCTACTATCGACAACCCCTGTCCCCCCTTGATACAGAGAGGAATGAAGATCAATTCCTCTTTAGTCCTTTTGAATAATCTTAACGAAGCAAACCACAAATGACAATGTCAATATGCATAACAACGTAGTTATCACCAAAATGCCATATTTCAAAGGTACAAAACCATAGGGTAAGACATTAAAAACAGCCTAGCATTTACGCTAGGCTGCAGACAAACTACCTTTTCAACTCAATCAATTTTCATGCTACCAATTGGAGCAAATGTATCCAATGAATAATTGTTAATTTCCTTCATCGAAATCGTATACAAATCATCTTTGCTGTAAAGCATGCGGTGAATTTGTTCATCCCACTCCGTATACTGTTCACCGCGTGTATTTTTGGTTAATAGATCCCCCTTCAACACAATTCCATTTTCAGGTGTAATTTCATAAACGAGCGCTCCCATACTTTGGAGTTCAACATAATGTTCTTTTCCAATTTCATCGTACACCATAACCGGGAAACCATACAGGTTACGATCCTTATGCTGGAATAACGCCTTATGGTCATATTGGATAGGCGAATACGTTCCACGGCCACCAATAATTTCGGTGTCCTGTTCTTTTGGATTGGCAAAATCAGTGATGTCAAATAGTGAAATTTTCATGCCCATCGTCAAAATGAATGGCTCACCACCGTTTGGATTCTTCTCCGCAACTGTTTCATAACCAAATCCGATGAGATGATTCTCATCCAGTGGATGCAAGTAATTACTGAAGCCTGGAATTTTCAGCTCTCCAAGTACTTTTGGTGCCTTCGGGTTCTCCACATCAATGACAAACAGTGGATCCGTTTCACGGAACGTCACCATGTATGCCTTATCCCCCATGAAACGTGCGGAATAGATGCGCTCCCCCTTCGCAAGCCCTTCAACAGAGCCCGTCAATTTCATGTTTTGATCCAAAATGAATAGATGATTTTTAGACGGATTTTTGTCATCCCACATAGTTCCTTCCGTCATAACAACCCGGAAATTCCCTTTATACTCATCCATTGAAAACTGATTGAGCAATCGCCCCTTGAGCTCAGTCGAACTGTGGAATGTCACATCCGTTCCTTTCAGCGCAAACTTGAATAGCTCAGTATTCGCCACACCTGGATTCCACATCATCGTCATATTCGAAGTACCCGCATTCGAAGTCTGCTGTTGATCGTAAGTTGTGGCAGTCAGATAAAGATTGTCTTTTGACATATACAGTTGTTCGCTACTACCTAAATAGCCTTTTGTCACGACTTTGTTCGTAGTCGGTGAGGATAGATCTATGGCTGTGATGACGGAATAGGAAGGATCCGTTGCACCTGGCAAAATCGTAATATTTTTATAATCAACTAGCTGGATATCCGAGCTTTCTTTAGAATCATACATACTTGGACGCAATACATCGCCATCAAAATGGTCCAACGCCCAGAAATACGGATGCACATTTGTGACAAAGTACAACATATCTCCTGATTTCCGTGCGCCGTTCATATAACCTTCCGCCCCAAATTCTCGGAGTAACGATGGACTTTTTGGATTCGACACATCATACAAACGTACTGTCGTCATACTATTGACTGGCATTATTCTGTCACTTGAGGCTGCCTGTTTCTCCTCTCGATAAGGCTCATATCTCTCTCCAAGAACGACTAGCGTTTTGTCATGAAGAAATAATTGAGAAGGGTAAAAGCCTTCCTCCATTTTAATAACGGCAGCCTGTTGGATTTTTTTCGAATCGCGGATATCTGTAATTGACACCTTTCCATCCCCAACAACAGCGTAAATATAGTCTCCATCCGTTTTGACTATGTCAGCTTCATCGACACCAGCGACTTGGTTGTTCGTCGTCGAATGGTCAGAAGAGCCTGCAGCGTTTTCTGTTGCAGAATCCGCCATTTCCGATTCCTCTTTAACCGCTTCCTGCGGTGCACTAAACAAAGTAGACTGCTGTTTTTTCACACGCTCAAAATAGGCGACTAACTCCTTCTCTGTCGCAACCCTCGGCAGTACTTCATCGATTGTAAACTTGAACGTATGCGCTCCGTACTGTTTACCATCTACCGCCCTAGGCTTGACGTTAAGTGTGTAAAAACCTGGTTCTATTCCTTTTATATGAGCCGTCTTTCCTTTGTTACTCAGCGTGATTTCCGCCGTCACTCTCTTCCCTTGATCATTGGTGACGAAAAGATCGCTCTTCTTAACATTCTTGAAAAATACCTTGCTCCATCCTGGATTCGTAGCCGTGTCATTCGCCGCTACTACTTCCCCTTGTTGAATGAAGGTAGAAGAAGTAATCGCACATGCGACAATCAAAATAGCCACAATGAACCCTATTGTCGATTTTTTCAAATTGACCACCCCTTTCCTTTTCGCTTGTCACCTCATTAGACTGTACTCGATCGATTTGGTTACACGAAATAAGGAATTATTTTCTGAAAGGTTTGATTTCATTTAAAAAATCCCCCAATAGCGTACTGTTGGAGGATCTTTCTGTTAAGCTTCCACTATCTTCTTCGAATATCTTTTCGTATACAACAGTGCAAAGTAACCGAATGTGACGGCCAAACATGCAACTGTGAACCCTACGAGAATTCCGTTGTTCATCCAAAGAGCCGAAAAATCACCAGTGGAAATAGCTCCTTTGAACGCCTGGACGGAATACGTCATCGGCAAGAATTTGTTGAAGATTTGCAGTGGTGCCGGGATCAACTCAAGTGGGAATGTCCCTGCACTCGTTGTTAACTGCAAAATGAGGATGATTATCGCAACAAAACGCCCTGTATCACCTAAGATGGATACGCACATTTGAACAATCGCGATGAATGTATAGCTTGTAATAATTGCCGTTAGAACGAACAGCGGCGTGTTGATTATTTCCATTCTAAGGACGAATTTCACGACCCCCACCGCAATAAGTGCCTGCAATAAGCCCACAATGGTGAGCACAGACACTTTACTCGTGAACCATCTGAATGCACCTGTTGGTTTCATTGCCGGTTCGACAAGTGGGAAGACGATAGACAGCAATAATGCTCCGATAAATAATCCCATCGACAAGAAGTAGGGTGCAAATCCTGTACCATAGTTCGGCACAAGGTTAATCCCCTCCTTCTCGACATTCACGGGGGCTCCTACCATGCCATACGTTTTGTCCGTTGGGTTCACTTCACTTGCGGTTTCATTCGCTTCCGCTAGTTTTTCTTGCAGTGTTACTGTTCCTTCCTCCAACTCCACCAGCCCATCTGCCAGTGTAACAGAGCCTTCAGCGAGTTCCTGTGATTTTGACGCGAGTGTATCAGTTCCCTCTTTTAGCGTACCAGTTCCTTGTGTCAATGCAGCAAGACCGGATGCCAAATCTGATGAACCCTGCTGCGCCGCTGTCACACCTTCTGCAAATTTTGTAACGCCAGACGCTAGGTCTTTATTCCCTATAGCAAGAGCGTTCGCTCCTTCAAGCAGTTGTGCAGAAGAGCCGTTCAATTTAACGAGTCCTGCAAGTGCTTCACTATGTGCGCCAGCGAGTTGCCCAGCAGCATCGTTTAGATTAGCAGTACCTTCTGTTAGCGATGAAGTCCCAGTAGATAGCTCCTGCATACCACCTGACAGCTGAGCACTCCCTTGCTTCAATTGACCAAGTACTTCTCCTATGGCTTTTTGTTGCTCCGCGGGAAGTCCTTCTAAAACATGGCCTAGCTGTTTTGATAACCCCTCAATTCCAGTTGCTACATTAGCCGCTGCTCCTGTTAGTTGACCTACGGCTCCATTAAGTTGCTGCGATTTTTCATTCAACGTGCCTATAGCGGTGTTAAATTCCTGTTCCTTCTGACCAATTTGTCCGTAACTTGCTGCCAACTGACCAACACCAGCTGTATAGTTTGTGAGACCTTCTTTCAATCCACCTGCACCGGCTGAAGCTTTTTGCGCTCCAGCCAACAGTTCCTGTGAACCTTGCGATAAAGTACCAAGTCCTTTATCCAACTCAGCCGCACCTGTAGCCGCATCACTCGCTCCTTTAGCGATTTTATCGGACCCATCTGCCAGTGTAATGGTGCTACCAGCCAATGTTTCAAGATAACCTTTCAAGTCGTCGGCGCCGTTTACTAATTTTGTAGCTCCGTTATGCAATTCACCTGCACCGTCTGCTGCTTCGCCAAAACCATCACCCAATTCCATGATAGAATCAAATAACTTTTCTGCATACGTCGAAGCAACTTTCTCATTCACTTCCGCACGAATCCGGTCCATTGCTGTCTCACCAATTTGTCCAGATAAGAAGTTGAATCCTTCGTTTGGTTTATAAATAATTGTCAATTTTTCCGGTTCATCATCCAGTAGCGTTGTTGCATGCTCCGAAAAGTTTTCCGGTATTTCAATGACTACGTAATAATCCTGATTTTTGAGTCCTTTTTCTGCATCTGCTTTCTCAACCCTTTGGAAATCAAACTGCTTACTATCTATTAATTGATCGGCTAGCTCCTGACCTAAGGCCAGCTGCTCACCATCCATTTCCGCCCCTTTATCTAAATCGACAATCGCGACGGGCAAATCATCCATATTGGCATAAGGATTCCAAAACGCCCACAGAAACATTCCTGCATACAACACAGGGATGAATAAAATTGCAATCATCGGGACAAGCATTTTTCGTGTGCGCAGCAGTTGTTTCCACTCCGCCCAAGTCATCGTTTTCTTCATGATACACACTCCTTCAGAACTAATTGACCGTTTTCCTCAAATGGTCAATTTAGAATAAAAAAACAAGTCTCAGACTAAGAGACTTTTAAATATTGTCCCACTCAACAACGCAACAATGCGCTGTTCTTCGAGCTCCATATCATGGGTTTTCCCCCAGTCAGCAACAAGTGCCATATACGCTTTGAATAATAAATAAGCGACAAGCTCGCTATCGCAAGGCTTCAGCTCGCCCTTAGCAACCGCTTTTTCAATCTTCGTTTTTATATAAGAAACGATTTCTTTTTCGATCGTTTCCAACACTTCAATGACTGCTGGTGTTCGAAGTTCTTTCTCTTCATCGACAAGCATGGCATACAATTGGTGTGTTTCACGGAATTTGAGCATGCGCATCAGCCTCGCATGGGCATTTTGTTCAAAAGGTGCGCCCTCGACAGAAACTGAATCTGCTTCCGCCCTCATCTCATGGATCATTTTCACCACAATCGCATTGAATAACTCTTCCTTGTTGGCAAAAAACGTATAGATGGTTCCTTTACCAACGTTCGCAATTTTGGCCACTTGATCCATCGTTGTCGCCTTGTAGCCGAAAAGCGAAAATGATTTAGCTGCCGCCTCTAAAATTTCCTGCCTGCGATCCATTTCTCCACCTCACTTTGAAGGGATTAGAAAAGTGACCGAAATACCTTTTCAGTCATCCAGTCATTATATTACTCCTGGAGGTGGAATTATGCAAGTTTTTTTCTTTGGAATGAAATATTATAGACGAAAATGCTATAAATTTCGTTGAACGGTAGTAAAATTACTTTACTGTTCTATCACGATACACAATCAGCGTCGCTGTATTTAATACAAGCGTAACAATAAGAAGAACTGCACCGACTTTCACCAGGGCGCCCGTTGTATCCATAAGTGCGCTCCAATCATTAATCGTGACTAGGTGGTGGTTATAAACAATCTGGAAATATAACGAAACTGCACAAGCGCCGACGCTCATAATAGAAAATGCAGCCCACTTCTTATGCCTACCTTGTTTATATCGCATGAGGCTTACAATAGGAAGTATCCACGCAATTAGTCCGAGCACGAGACTACCGACATTCAGCCACCCCATCATATTTACTCCCCCTTTATGCTTTCCATTAAACAGTCCTACTATTGAAACGTTATGCATGGGGTATAAGTTTCATTAATTGGAAACAGCTTCACAAAGGCTAGCCAGAAAAAAGTTATCGTTCAATTGCGGCAAGTTATCAATCAATTCGAAGGCGTTATCGATCAATTCAACAAAGTTATCGTTCAATTGCGAAGGGTTATCGATCAATTGGGTAGAGTTATCGTCATTCCAGGACCTTTGACTCGTTAAAAATGCCCAGCAAGGAATCTCTTCCTCACCAGGCACTACATTTACTCTACTTCACTCATCCACTGCTCATAATAAGACGACAATTGCTCTTTCAAACTAGCCACTTCCGCTGTTAACGATTCATATTTCTCCCAATCCGTTTCACATTCCATATCTGTTTCTAATGAAGTGATGGCTAGTTCTAGCCTTGCAATTTCTTCTTCTACATTAACAACAGCCTTCACTTCTTTCACAAGCTTCGCCACCGCTACAGGTGCCACTTCTTCAACTATCTTCCGACTTTGAAGCTCCTGCCATTTGTCACGCGCCCAATTATACGGCCCGTCAAACGTCATAATGGCGCCGTCTTCCAACCACGCCGTGCGTGTGAATAATTTATTCAAAAAGTAACGATCATGCGAAACCGCAATGATCGTACCTGTAAAATCCTCCAACGCTTCTTCAAGCACCTCGCGTGATTCAATGTCTAGATGGTTTGTCGGTTCATCCAACACAAGGCAATTGATATCCTGGTGCATGAGCTGGGCCAAACGAAGCCGCATCCGCTCCCCACCACTTAAATCACCTATGCGCTTAAACACATCCGGTCCGTAAAACATGAATTTTGCTAATAAATGACGTGACGCTCCTTCTTCTACTTGGACGTCTGCCCGAAAAACATCGATAAGACGAGCTTTCGGATCGGCAATTTCAAAATGCTGCGACAAGAAGCCAACTTTCACATTGCTCCCCAATTTGCTGAGTCCACTATCTACTGCTAATTCTCCTAATAAAATCTTCAAGATTGTCGATTTACCACTACCATTGCGACCAACAATCGCCGTCCGATCCTTCCAGTACACATGAAAATCTGCTGCCCTCAGCAATGGCTGCTGCCCGAACGATTTGGTGATCCCTTCCATAACAACCACTTCCTTGCCACTACGCGGTGCAGCTTCAAACGACAGTGCCATTTTCTTCGGATCAATAAGCGGTTTTCGAACCTTTTCCATTCGTTCCAACGCCCGCTCCATATTACGCGCTCGCCGGTGCAATGCCGCATTCGGCGGATTCGCCTCATTCGCCCACAGACGCAGCCGCTTAATGGCTTCCCTCATCTTCTTAATCTTCTTTTGCTGCTCTTCGTAATCTTGGAATTCTCGCATCAGACGCTGTTCTTTTTCGTGAATAAAGGAAGAATAGTTTCCGTAATATAGATGGAGCTCTCCCTCTTCCAAATCCGCAACCTTTGTCACGACACAATCTAAAAAGTAACGATCATGCGAAACGATAACAATTGTTCCCTGATAATCTGTTAAATAGCCTTCCAGCCACTCCACTGCAAATAAATCCAAGTGATTCGTCGGTTCATCCAATAGCAGTAAATCGGGCTTCGTCAATAACAGCTTGCCGAGCATAATCTTCGTTTGTTCGCCGCCACTTAATTGTGAAAAAGAGCGTCCTACAAATGCTTGTAATTGCAAGCCATTAATGACCTTATCAATTTCTGAATCGATCGTATAGCCGTCACGACGGGCAAACTCTTCCTGCAAATTTCCGTAGAGTTGAAGATACTTTTCCATGTCATCCTGCTGAGGATCGGCAAGCTCCACTTCCAATTGCGCCATCTTCGCCTGCATAGCCTTTAACTCTTCAAATGCGCTATTTAGTACGTCGTGTCCAGTAATTTCTTTATCAAATGAAGGGATTTGCGCTAAATAGCCAATTTTAGTCCCTTTTTTAAAATGTAGTGCGCCGCTATCCGGACGCTCCACTCCTGCAATGTGCTTAAATAATGTTGTTTTCCCACTACCATTGCGTCCGACAACACCTAACTTATCTCCTGTTTTTATGTCCAATGAAAGATTTTCAAATATCGTATTGCCACCAAGCATTTTGCTAATTTGTTGAATTGTACAGATCATATTTTCCGCTTCCCCTCGTTCTATGGTCACAGCTGGAAGCAACTTACGAAAAGCGCAGGGTACCTAGACAACGCAAAAAAGACCCTGTGTAAGCGATCTTTTCCCCTTAAAAATTCTTGTAAGGAATCAATGCTAAACAGCTGTGTGATTACTGAAATTGGCTAAAAAGGACAGACTTATCCCGTTAGGCGAAATTTCATGCGTAATCGCACATGAAGTGGCTAAGTATTCCAATAAGCTTTCACGTGCATACACAGTATCTAACATCATTCCTCACCTCCGTTTCACTACTAGTGAGAATAGTTTAACACAAAATGATTGTCGCAACAACTTTTCACTAGATATCCTACAAGAAAACATTCAAGCCCCTTGACGGACTTTTCGTCAACGAACGCAGTAATGTCGTATACCATTTGCACAACCTTATCATTTGCATTCATGTATTATACTAATGGTATCAAAAGAATTGGAGTGATTTTTATTTTGAACAATCATATTCTTATTAACGGCGCACGCGAGCATAACCTAAAAAATATCTCACTAGCTATTCCGAAGCATCAATTTGTAGTATTAACGGGTCCGTCAGGCTCGGGTAAATCTACACTTGCAATGGACATTTTACAACGGGAATGCCAGCGCCAATACATGGAATCGAGCGGCTTAGTGACAGATGCCATCAGCAAACCCAACGTAGATTCCATCATCGGACTTTCCCCATCTATTAGTATTGGACAACACGTCACGAATCGCAATCCTCGTTCAACAGTTGGAACCGTCACTGATATGTATACCTTTTTGCGACTTGTCTATGAAAAAATAGGTGAGCGTCCATGTGAGCACTGTTTAGCCATCATTCCGCCAACCAACGAAGTGATCACGAATGAGGGAAGCTATGATCAGTTTATCGATTGCCCAAGCTGTGGACATCGACAACTGAAACTAATGCGCTCACATTTTTCATTCAATACACCTGAAGGAGCTTGCGGGACATGCGATGGTATGGGGACGGTTGCGGATATCAACATGGAAGCGGTCTTTAATGAAGAACTTAGCATCATGGATGGCGCTGTGACATTTTGGTTCGAGGCGTACAACACGTACCAAGGTAATATACTAGAGGCTGCCGCTAAGCATTATGGCTTTAACTACGACATTCAAACTCCTTTAAAAGAGTACACAGCCATCCAGCGTGATTTGTTGTATTACGGAGCTGAAAGCGACGTCTTCGCTGCACACTTCCCAGATGTCAAACCACCTAAAAGCGTCAGTAAAGGAAAATTCGAGGGCGTTATTACGGGCATGTGGAGAAGATATAAGGAGAAAGAGGGTAATTCAGGAGAAGCCGAGTTTTTCTACGAGCACACTTGCCCCGATTGCCTTGGTAAACGATTAAAAACCGTAAGCCGACAAGTTTTAGTATCCGGTGTTTCCATTTCTGATGTGTCACAGTATGCCCTTGAAGACATGCTGACATGGCTTCACAAGGTGGACCACGAGCTGACAGCTGATAGTAGACCACTCGTCGAAACTTTCCTCCATGATTTAACGATCAAATTGCAGCGTATCATCGACGTGGGTCTTGGCTATTTGTCACTCGATCGACAAGCGATTACATTATCTGGCGGTGAATCCCAACGCCTACGATTAGCTTCGATTCTTGGCTCCGGACTGACGGGTGTTCTCTATATTCTCGACGAACCTACGACAGGCTTACATCCAAAAGATACGCAAGGTTTGATTAAAGTAATGAAACAACTTCGTGATTTAGATAATACCGTGCTCGTGATTGAACATGATGTTGCCGTTATGCAAGAGGCCGACCACGTTATTGATATGGGGCCAGGTGCGGGCCGATTAGGTGGACAAGTTGTCGGGCAAGGTCTACTAGATGAATTAAAAGAGCAGTCTGATTCTATAACAGGCGCATTTTTACGTGAAGATTCAGCAATCATTAAAAATCGTAGGAGAGGGACGGGACAACAGTTAACCGTTCATAATGCTCACAAACATAATCTGAAAAATATTACTGTGTCATTTCCACTCGGGTGTTTTATTACCGTAACAGGTGTGTCGGGATCTGGTAAATCTACGCTGCTATTCGACGTACTATCTTCTGGTGAAGCAGATGTAAAACATATTGAAGGCTGTGATAGCATTACAGGATTTGAAGCCATTACGAAAATGATTACAGTGGGACAATCTCCAATGGGACGCATGAAGCGCTCCAATATCGGAACGTACACCGAAGTCTTTACGCTGCTACGCAACTTATTTGCCAAGTTACCGCAAGCGAAGAACAATAAATTAACATCCAAACACTTCTCCTTCAACACGGCCGGTGGACGCTGTGAAACATGCGAGGGACTCGGACATGTGCTAGTCAATATGCATTTCCTGCCCGACCTAGAAGTCCCCTGCCCTGTTTGTCATGGTAAACGCTTCAAAGACGAAGTGTTAGAAGTGACGTACAAAGGCTATACCATCTCGAGTATTCTTGACTTAAGCATCGAGGAAAGCTTACCTTTATTCCAAGAGAATAAAAAGATTGCAACGATTATCGAGCTATTGTCCGATGTCGGGCTTGGCTACTTGCAATGGGGACAATCCGTTACAACACTATCTGGTGGCGAAGGACAACGGCTGAAATTAGCTCGTGAATTAAGTAAGCCTGCGACAGGGCACACGCTTTACATATTGGACGAGCCATCCACCGGGTTGCATCCAATTGACGTGAAAAAACTTTTAGTCCTATTAAATAAACTCGTCGATGCTGGCAATACCGTCATTGTCGTCGAGCATAACAGTGATATTATCCTAGATTCCGATTGGGTCATTGATATTGGGCCTGAGGGTGGAGCAGCTGGCGGGACGGTTGTTGCTGAAGGGACACCGGAAGAAATTGCAGCAAATGAAAACTCCTTCACAGGGGCTTATTTGCAGGTTTGATATAATCAAAAAAAGAGTGCCGAATCGTAATGATTCAGCACTCTTTTCAATTCCTACGCCAATTGCTGCTCTGCAAACTCGCGATACAACGCATGTGATTGTGTCAATTCCTGATGTGTTCCACTACCTGTCACTTGCCCGTTCTCGATGAAAATAATTTTATCCGCATCGACAATTGTTGATAGCCTATGGGCAATGACAAATGTAGTGCGCCCTTCCATTAAGCGTGTCAGCGCATCTTGGACAACGCCCTCTGATTGGCTGTCGAGACTGGCGGTTGCTTCGTCCATCATTAATATTTTCGGGTCCCGTAAAAAAGCTCGTGCAATAGCGATACGTTGCCTTTGCCCACCCGAAAGTTTTACACCACGCTCGCCAACTTCAGTGTCCAAACCTTTCGTAAAGCTCTTAATAAATTCATCAGCATAGGCCATTTCAGTCACTTCCCACAGCCGTTCATCCGAAATACTTGCGCCGTCCTCTAAACCGTAGCATAAGTTTTCACGAATCGTCCCAGCCATCATGGCACTTTCTTGTGAAACATAACCGATTTGACTACGCCATGATGCCATCGACAATTCTTTGATAGGTGTATCGCCAATCCGGATTTCACCAGCTGTTGGTTCATAGAAACGCTCAAGCAAGCCGAACATCGTCGTTTTCCCTCCGCCACTCGGCCCAGCAAAAGCAATCATTTCGCCAGGCTGTGCTTCGAAGGACACATTACCGATAACCGGCTCATCTTCCTCATAAGCAAATGATACATCCACAACTTGAACGGGTTTGCCCGCAATATCCATCGCCAAACCATCCTGCCCTTCTTCCAATGGCAGCTCTAAAATGTCGATAATACGCTCTGTTGCACCTTTCGCTTTTTGTAGCTGGGTAAAGAACATCGCAAAGGATGTAATCGGGAAAATAATTTGGAATAGATAGAGTAGGAAGGCAACAAGTTCACCTGTTGACATCGTGCCACTTGCCACACGCATCCCCCCGTAGCCGATAATCATGACAATCACGACCATGACAACCAAATACATAAAAGGAGCAATCAATGCAAAAATACGTGCTTCCTTCAAACCAAATTTGAATAATTTTTGAATTCCGGCTTTGCCACTCGCCTCTTCATTCAATTCCGCATTAGAAGCTTTCATTAAACGAATTTCACCAAGTGTTTGTTGAATGTGACCTGTAAATACAGCTGTTTCATCCTGCAAGCCGCGAGAGATTTTTGCCATTCTAGCGCCCAATGGAACCATGATGGCAACTGTAATCGGCACCGAAATTAACATAATAAGTGTCATCTTCCAGTCCATCACGAGTAAAATAATGACTGCACCAATGATTGAGATGATACCGGTAATGAATTGCGGAAAATGTTGCGTAATTAATTCTTTAACGATTCCCGTGTCATTGACAACACGACTCACCGTTTCACCGCTCGATTCTTTATCGAAATGGCTAACAGGCAAACGAATGAGCTTCGTCCACATTTTTTCACGCAAACTAGCTACTACTTTTTGCCCTACATAGCTGAGTAAATAAATAGATACCCCGTCTATCACTGCCTGGAGAATAAATGCTACCCCAATCGCAATCATAATCGGTACACTTAGTGATGCTACCGAAAAACCATCTACTAGATTTTTCGTTAACAACGGTACGACCAGACCTGCTAACGTTGTCAGTACACCTGCTGTTAAACCGACAGCTAGAGCAAGCTTCGGGATCCCTGTGGATAAAATAAGAGAGAAAAACGGCTTTAAGCTGACTTGTTTCTTGTCCATTATGTACAACTCCAGTCTATTGACTCTTTTTTAGTGGGAGGTAAGTATACAATACAACCCTTTCACCAATCAACCTATATCCCCATCTTACAACATAGATGCAAACAGCAAGGTTCAATTCATTAAAGCACCATTTTATTGGATTAATCCGTCATGGTAGTTTAAGCTTTTTCTACAAGCTTTTCATCCAAAGGAGCCTGCAAAATGAAGCCTATCGAAATCGCAAGAAAACTCAATATTAGTACAAGTGCATTACGACATTATGAAAGTTGGGGAATCATCCCACCCGTTGAGCGCGCGCAGAATGGTTATCGAATGTACACAGAGCTACATTTGGCGTATTTCGAATGTATTCGTGCTATGGCGCCCGGGTTTGGCTTCGAATTAACCTCAAAGGCATTGAAAAAGGTTCTCGTGAAGGAAGTGGACGATGCACTTTGGCTCGTAAACGAAGCTCAATCTTCCCTTCACTATGACAAAAAGACCGCTGAGAAAACCATTCGAATTCTTGAGACAGAAGAGCTTGAGGAGTTGGACAATAGCCGCAAAAGAAAGTGGATGACAATCGGCGAAGTATCCATCGAAACAGATATTCCAAGCTCTGCTATTCGCCACTGGGAGATGATGGGGTTACTGTCGCCTGAACGAGATTCAGATAACGGCTATCGAAAATTTAACCGCTCCCTTGTCCGTAAAGTTTTGATGATACGTACACTTCGTTCAGCAGATTATTCTCTCGATACCATTAAAGAAGTACTGATAGAATTAGATCATCATAACGTTGAAAATGCGAGAAAAGTTGCACAGGATTCCCTTCATTATTTGAACCAGCTCAATAGCAATCAATTTCGGGGTGTTCATCACTTATACACCGTGTGCAAATTATCTGGGTTACTCGACTGACAGATATTTGTTGCTATTGACGAATAAAAAGGGCAGAAAGGACTGTTAAGACTATCCTTTCTGCCTTTTTTCACTTCATTACTTACATATCTAGCGTGCTCAATTGAGCAACTGCTTTTTCCAGTTCTTCAACTTTTTGCACAAGCGCTAAACGCACGAATCCAGCACCTTCCGTGCCAAAGATACTTCCCGGAACCATGACAACACCACATTGTTCGATAGCTTTGAAAACAAATTCTTTATCATCCAACTCAAACGGATATTTTGCCCAGACGAACATGCCCCCATTCGAAGGCGTTACGGACCAGCCAATTTCGGCTAACCCGTTCATCAATACCTTATGACGCTGAGAAAACTCCTTGCGCAAACGATCTGTAATTTCTTCTGCATGGTCTAACGCAGTTGCCGCCGCTTCTTGAATCGGTCCAAATATACCGTAATCCAAATTCGATTTCAGCTGCCTAATAATACTAATCATCTCTGCATTCCCAACAATATAAGCGATGCGAGCACCCGCTAGGCTAAAGCTTTTTGACAAAGAATTGATTTCCATGCCGACTTCCATTGCCCCCGGTGTCGAAAGGAAACTACTTGGAGAATCACCTGTAAAGTAATATTCCGAATAAGCTGCGTCATGGAGGACAGGAACATTATACTCCTTCGCAAATGCAACGACTTTATCAAAAAACGTTGCATCCGGTAAAGCGGGAACAGGATTGCCCGGCAAATTCAAAATGAGCAATTTCGCTTTTCGTGCAATGTCTTCCGGTATGTCATCTAAATTAGGTAAAAATCCGTTTTCCGCACGCAACGGCATATAATAAGGAACAGCACCTGCGAGTTTAATGCCTGCATCGTATGCGACGTAGGCTGGATTTGTTGTCAGTACGATATCTCCTTCATTACAAAGAGCAAAAGGTAAATGGACAAGTCCTTCTTGCGACCCCATTGTTTGAATGATTTCAGTATCTGGGTTGAGTGTAACACCTGAGCGCCGTTGATAATAATTCGCCACAGCCTCATTAAAACGTTTTGTGCCGCTGAGTGTATAGCCATATGTAGTCGCCAAGGCGCTTTGTTCGGATAAAGCCTGCCTCACCTTTTCATCCGGTGGAAGATCTGGACTTCCCAAGCTTAAATCAACCACTTCAGCGCCAGTCGCTTTTTTCGCTTCAGCAGCCGCTTTTAAATCACCAAAAATAGCCGGTTCAAAGATGGACATTTTTAACGATGGTTCAATCTTCAATGAAAAACACTCCTTGTGTGTGGAAAATTGTTTTATGGAATAGTTTATCACAAATTGATTGATTAATGTTAAAAAGTATAGGGCATCCAGAATGATTCCATTGAAGCCGCCCTTGCTCCTCTTAGGAAGAACTATTGCCAGTCATATACACTTCTTCAAACGGTTGAATAATGACGAAACCTTCACCTTTAAATTCCATTTGAATCGATTCCCCACTCCCTCGGCCAATGAATGTCCGAAAACTAACATCTGTGCGGAATTCCGGTGTCAAATGACCTGACCAAGCAACTGTTGCATTGGGATCAGTAATGACAGACTCTCCCGGACGAACAAGTAATGTTAATGGCTCAAAATGAGTCGTAATAGCAACCTTCCCTTTGCCCTGTAACGTCACGTTAAATAATCCACCTGACATCATTCCCGCTACTTTACGCATGAGTTTAATATCCCAATCAATACTTGGTTCGAATGCCAGAAGGTCATTTCCATTGACTGTAATTGACTCATTATTCAAGTCAAAAATAGTGATCTTTTTACCCTGATCCGCCAAGTACAGACGCCCATTTCCCGTTGCCTTCATCAATGAAGTGCCTTCACCTGTAAAGGCTTTTTTGAACATCATCCCCACGCCATGCTCCAGCATTTTCTCACGCTCAAATTTAATTTGCCCTGTATAGGAAATCATAGAGCCCGTTTTAGCCCACACAAGGTCCGTTAAATTGACCTCCAAAATACGCGGTGTTTCAAGATCAAAATTCTCCCTCACCTGCTCATCCTGTTTTGTCTGTTTAATGAATTCACTAATCGTATACTTGCCCATCTAACTCTCCCCTTTCAGTTAAATCATACTGACTATACATACGTTGGCATGTAAAGAAAGATTCAATTGGATGTTTCTAAAAACCATTGGTGAATCAGAACCTTTGTTACATCCTTTCACAAAGAAAAACCCCGATAGAAGCATCCATCAGGGCATCATACTCACTCAAACGGCCATTCCGGCAACATATTACTCAACTTCTTATCCTCTCGATACCCAAGCACATACTCCGCCTGCATAATCGTATGAATCTCACGCGTTCCTTCGTAAATAACGGGTGCTTTCGAATTGCGCAAAAACCTGGCAACTGGATAGTCATCAGAATAACCGTAAGCACCGTGAATTTGGAAGGCATCGTCTGCTGCTTTATTAGCAAAGTCACAAGCCTGCCATTTGGCCAGTGACGTCTCGCGCGTATTGCGCAATCCTTTATTTTTCATGTCGCCAGCCCTGTAGACAAGCAAACGGCTCATTTGATAACCAGCTTCCATGTTAGCAATCATTTGCTGAACAAGCTGATGTCTACCAATCGATTTACCGAATGTTTCGCGTGCATGACAGTATTTCACACTTTCTTCAAGACAGCCCATAATGAGTCCGACTGCACCCGCAGCAACCGTGAAGCGACCGTTATCAAGTGCCGCCATCGCAATTTTAAAGCCTTCCCCTTCTGCACCTAACAAATTCGCAGCCGGCACACGCATATCTTCAAAAAACAGCTCGCCCGTGTTGCCCGCACGAATGCCATACTTGCCCTTAATCGCTTTTGATGAAAAGCCCGGCATCGTTCGCTCCACAATGAATGCACTAATGCCATGATGTTTTTTCGTTTTATCCGTATAGGCAAAAACAAGAAAATGATCGGCCACATCACAAAGAGAAATCCATGTTTTTTGACCATTCAACACATACTCATCTCCGTCGCGTACAGCAGTCGTTGCCATCGCCGCAACGTCCGATCCTGCGCCCGGTTCCGTTAATCCAAAGGCGCCAATTTTCTCGCCCTTTGCCTGTGGAATTAAGTATTTCTGTTTCTGTGCTTCTGACCCCCACTGCATAAGCGTCATCGAATTTAGCCCGATATGAACGGATACCGCAGTCCGAAACGCCGTATCTCCACGCTCTAACTCCTCACATAAAATGGCCAGCGAATTATAATCCATGCCACTACCACCGTATTGTTCAGGTACACAAACACCCATGAAACCAAGATCCGCAAGCTTTTTCCAAATGGCAGGGTCAAACCCACCTTCCGCATCCCATCTCTGAATATGCGGCATAATTTCTTCATCTACAAACTGACGGGCTGTTTTCCTCAGCATGATCTGTTCTTCTGTGAATCCGAACTCCATTGTTTTCCCCCCTCAAGCAGAGACATTATTCGTTTCCACTTTTTCTACAATGACTACGCCACGCTTTTTCAATTCTTCCATATATAACGCACCTGGTACAATACTTTCTGGCGGATGAACCCCACGCTTTGTAATCACACCGTTTCCAATCATCTGTGCAACGATTGAAACCGTATTTGCTGTCGCACGTGCCATCGCGGTTTCATTGACAGTCGTATCTTTTTCCGTAATTAAATCGTATTCATACGTCACAGGGGAGCCCCCCTTCTGACCACTGACAACGACTCGCAGTAGCACAGCATCCGACTTATCGCCAAGTCGTAGCTGTGGCGACAAATGCTCTCGCATCACATCACGCACTTTGACCGTTTGCCCCGCAATAACAACCTCACTATCACGCGCCAATAATCCAAGATCGACAAGCAACTGAAACTTTTCTGCGTGTCCTTTATAACGAATCGTCTTATATTCGAGCGTCTCCACATCCGGGAAGGATTTCGTTAATGTCGAAGTACCGCCTGATGTATGGAACGCCTCCAGCTCACCATATTTATCAAAAAAAATTGGTTCAATTTCGGACAAGGAAGGGACCTCCAACAGCTGACCGCCACGAATAACATGAGAGGAATCCGTATAATGATCAAACACGCCCTCCAATGAAAAAACAACATTATAATTAAGAGGGGGCTCCGGTTTCACTGGAATGCCACCCACATATAATTTAATCGACTCGACTTTATCGAGCTTTTCAGCCCCATAACCCGTTAGAATATTGATCATTCCTGGCGCTACCCCTAAATCGGGGATGATTGTTACACCCTTCGCTGCCGCCTGCTCCGCAAGACCTAGTACTGCGTCCGTTGCGCCACCAATATGACCGCCAAGATCAATGGAATGGACACCTATATCCACTGCCAGTCGCGCTACTTTTTCATTGAATGTATAAAACAGTGCATTGATAACGACATCGCCAAGTGCCATAACGTCACGCAATTGCACATCATTTGTCGCATCCAAAAGAAGAATATCGAGCTTGTCGGACATTAGTTCTTCTGCAAAATCCTCTGCCGTCCTGACATTCAAGTCTGCTAAATAGACCTTCGTCACCTCATCACTTTTCACCAGATCACGCGCCGCCTCTTTCCCCATCAAACCCGCACCAAGTATAACGACTTTCATGCACCCATCTCCCTACCTAGGATATTATTCCGTGTCAATCTGCGCCCGTTGCAACTTTCCACTGAAGTCTACATAAATACTCTTCCACTCTGTAAAAACGTCGAGTGCAGCTACGCCCGAATCCCGATGACCATTTCCCGTCCCTTTCGTTCCGCCAAAAGGCAAATGGATTTCAGCCCCCGTCGTTCCTGCATTAACGTAGACTATCCCCGTATCTAAATCACGCTGTGCCCGAAACACCTGATTGACATCCCGCGAAAAAATCGAGCTTGAAAGTCCATATTTTACGCTGTTATTCACTTCTATCGCTTCATCTAAACTACTAATCTCAATCAACGACACGACAGGTCCAAAAATCTCTTCCTGCGCTAATCGACTATCCCATTTCACATCCGTAAATAATGTTGGCTCATAATAATGCCCCGCAGCAAGTACTCCATCTATCAGTACATTGCCTCCCGCAAGTAGCCTTGCACCTTCTTGTTGACCAATGCCTACATAACTATGAATTTTCTCAAGTGCCTTGTGATTAATAACCGGACCAATCTTCACCGATTCGTCTAGTCCATCACCAATCGACAAGCCTTGCATCGCAGCCACAAGTTTTTCCTCTAGTTCCTTCTTAACATCTTTATGCACAATGACGCGGCTACATGCCGTACAACGCTGGCCCGCAGTCCCAAATGCACTCCATAAAATTCCTTCCACTGCCAAATCGATATCCGCATCATCCATCACGATTACTGCATTTTTCCCACCCATTTCAAGCGATACCTTTTTCAAATGACGTCCACCTGTTTCAGCCACATGACGTCCCGTTTCCGTTGACCCCGTGAATGAAATCACACGCACATCAGGGTGTTCAATCATTGCAGTCCCCACTGTCGAACCTGCACCGAAGACAATATTCGCAACGCCAGCAGGCAGCCCCGCTTGTTCAAAAATAAGGGCCATTTCATACGCCATCATCGGCGTTTCTGTCGCCGGCTTCCAAACAAATGTATTGCCTGCAACGATTGCTGGGAATGACTTCCACGTTGCAATGGCCACTGGGAAATTCCATGGTGTAATCAGTCCGACAACTCCAATCGGTGCACGCACGCTCATTGCGAACTTATCCTGTAGCTCGGACGGCACAGTTTCTCCGAACAAGCGACGTCCTTCGCCAGCCATATAAAGCGCCATATCGATGCCCTCTTGAACTTCGCCTCGCGCCTCTTCGATGACCTTGCCCATTTCTTTCGTTAATACCTGCGCTAGATGCTCTTTCTTGCCTTTCATTAAACGCCCAATTTCATATAAATAATCTGCTCGCTTCGGTGCCGGAACAAGCGCCCATTTTTTCTGTGCCTCTTTCGCTGCCTTCACCGCCTGATCCACATCTTCCTTCGTCGACAGCCTTACTTGTGCCAATTCTACACCATTTGCCGGGTTGGTAACGGCCGTATAATCCGCCCCCTCTACGCCTTGCCATGCCCCACCGATATAATTGTTCAATCGCATTACTTCATTTCCCCTCTCTACTCTGCATCTAAATTGAAAACGCTTACAAACTCACTTAACCACTTCGACATATCCCACGATATCCCTTTATTTTATGCACAATAAAACTCCGCATCGGGTTAAAAATACCCATGCGGAGTTCACACTCACTTATCTATTGCTTACGCTTTACTTTCATGTGATTTATCTAATGACATATCATTCTTCGGCGGTGTGACCCGTTTCACAAAGAATGTTAAAACCAAGGCAATAATTGCAACGATTGTTGATATAAAGAACGAGAAGTTAATGCCATCCAACATTGCTTGTGCTTCAATCTGTTCTTTTAATAGCGCAAGCCCTTCGGCAGTAGTTGGAGCATTTCCAGATGCTTGAGCTTCAGCAAATAGTCCAGCTCCCGTTGACTCCATCCGCTTCGTCATAATCGTTAACAAAATTGCGGATCCGATAGCGCCCGACACTTGCTGTAACGTATTATTCATAGCTGTTCCATGTGGATTTGAAATCATAGGTAGCTGATTCAATCCATTCGTCATAATCGGCATCATAACCATAGAAATCCCGAACATGCGGACTGTGTAAATCATCATAAGATAGTAATAACCCGATTCCATACCCAGTTTACTTAAATAGTATGTTGAAACAGTTGTAATGACAAGACCGACAACCGCTAAAATCTTCGGTCCATATTTATCAAATAAGCGACCCGTAATCGGTGACATAAGCCCCATAACAACCGCGCCTGGAAGCATAAGAATACCAGAGTGGAATGGTGAAATACCACGTATCGTCTGAACATAAAGCGGAGTCAGAATCATACCTGAAAACATCGCAATCGATAAAACAATCGAAATCGCGGAAGATAGAGCAAACATCGGATGTTTGTAAATTTTGAAATCCAACATTGGGTCATCCATCCGTAGCTGACGCACAATAAAGGTTACAAGTGCGATTGTACCAATAATAATTGTTCCATAAACTATCGGCGCATCCCATCCTTTATCCCCTGCTGAGCTGAATCCGTAAAGGAGACCACCAAAACCAACACTCGACAAAACAAGTGAAAAGACATCTAGTTTCACATCACGATTTGGTGTAATATTACGTAATTTAAAGAATGCGTAAAGGAGAGTCAGGATAGCAAACGGCAAAACAATACCGAAAAGCGTACGCCATGTGTAATGTTCAATGATCCAACCGGACAATGTCGGTCCAATTGCCGGTGCAGTAATCATGACCAGACCAAAAATCCCCATTGCTGTTCCTCGACGTTCAATTGGGAATGCCGTCAGCATTACGTTCATAAGCAACGGCATCATCATCGCCGATCCTGCAGCTTGAATCATTCGTGCAACCACCAACACCCCAAATGACGGTGCAAGCATAGCAAGTAGTGTTCCTAATGTGAACGACATCATAGCCGTTAAAAATAGGCTACGATTCGTAAATTTCTGAATGAAGAACGCACTTGCCGGTATTAAGATTCCGTTGATAAGCATATACCCCGTCGTCAACCATTGGACGACAGATGGTTTGACATCGAACTCAACCATAATTGTTGGCAACGCAATGTTCAACAATGTGTTATTTAATAAAGCGACGAATGCCCCTATAAACAAAATCGCTATCATGCCATAAGGCGGTTTGTCGTGCATTTTTTTAATGTCCATCTAACTTCCCCCATTTATTACTTAACGTATAGAATTTGTACTCTTGGTACACCCTGTTGAACAGTTTATACCGTCAGTCCAAAATTAGCAACCTTGGTAATCGCTTTCATTTAAATAAACTTTATTTCATTGATATAATCGCCTTTGTACGCTACGATATAACTATACTGACAGTATAGTTTAGACAGTCAATCATAAAGAAAAGGTGATTTTATGAATAATCGTAAACGCCAAGTGTTATTAGTTGCTCGACGTCTTTTTGCAGAAAAAGGATTTACTGCTACATCTGTACAAGATATTTTAGACGAATCTCAAATTTCCAAGGGAACTTTTTATAATTATTTCACATCAAAAAATGAATGTCTCATGGCAATGTTAGAATACGCTCACGAAGAAGCGACGATTAAAAGAAGAGAACTGTTAATTGGCCAAGACATTCGGGATAAAAATATTTTAGCTGAACAAATTGTCGTTCGCATGCATATCAATCGCGAGCACAATCTGCTACCGATTTACGAGTCCGTTTTCAACTCGGGCGACAAAGATTTGAAATCCTTCATCATCAGGCATCATTTCATGGAGATTTCCTGGTTGACTGAAAGATTGGTGGATGTTTACGGGGAAGGGGCACAATCGTATGCACCCGACTGTGCCGTGATCCTCATGGGCATGATGCAGCACCTCATTCATTTTTGGAATGCTAGTACAAAAGTGAAAATCGATATCCTACAACTTGCGCAATTTACGACAAGACGCATTGACGCCATTATTAGTGATATGATGGCAACAAATGACAGATTACTCGGGGAAAATTTGTTCGAAAATTTACAGTCCGCTGATGAAACAAAGCCAGATGTAAAGACTATACTAATCATGCAATTGACTCGATTTCTTGAACAGTTAAAAAACGATTCCAAGCCAAGTGATGTTCAGTACACACAATTTTTATTGGATGAAATTCATTCAGCACAACCTCGTGTATTCATTTTAGAAACCGTCACTCGTTCTTTCCATGAGACATTCAGCGATACGCACTTTGAATCGGAAGTACGTGAAATCGTTACATACTTATGGAGCTATGTGGATACGTTAAAAAAAGAAGAGGTCCGCTGAAACTTTTTTGATTATCAAACGTATGGTTACTTATCAATAAAAATTGATTAGGAGGAATCAGGTCCCATGAACAATCACGAAATTGATTACAAGCTATATGGGGATGACATGCAATTCGTTGAAGTCGAGCTCGATCCACAGGAAACAGTTGTAGCAGAAGCCGGCTCCCTCATGATGATGGAGGACGGCATCAAGATGGAAACGATTTTCGGCGATGGTTCTAAATCATCTGGCGCCGGCGGACTCATGGGTAAATTAATGGGTGCTGGAAAACGGGTGTTAACAGGAGAAAGTTTATTCATGACGACATTCACCAACGATGGCGTCGGGAAAAAGCATGTCTATTTTGCATCACCTTACCCTGGTAAGATCATTCCGATGGATTTAAGCCAATACAACGGCAAAATTATCTGTCAGAAAGATGCTTTCCTTGCTGCTGCAAAGGGCGTTTCCATTGGCATTGAATTTCAGCGTAAGCTCGGTGCTGGCTTTTTCGGTGGAGAGGGCTTCATCATGCAGAAACTTGAAGGCGATGGCATGGCATTTGTCCATGCTGGCGGGACCATCATTGAGTACAAACTCGATCCCGGTGAAATATTGCGCGTCGATACAGGCTGTCTCGTTGCGATGACGCAAGATGTCAATTACGATATCGAAATGGTCAAAGGCGTAAAAACAGCATTATTCGGCGGTGAAGGACTCTTTTTCGCTACACTAAAAGGACCAGGAACCGTTTGGGTTCAGTCATTGCCATTCTCTAGACTTGCTAGTCGCGTGTTTGCTGCTGCACCACAAACACCTGGCGGAGGCTCGCGCGATGAAGGCAGTATCGCGGGTGGGCTGTTTAATTTACTCGGTGGAAAATAAAATTCAGGTGGCATTCTATTCAGTAGAATGCCACCTTTTTCATGCGATTTTACTCAATTAGTGGTTTATCACCGTCAGTGTATAGTTATCACCGTCTTACAAAAAAACATGCCACCAGCCGACTTTTCGACTGATGACACGCTTTTACTTACACATTCAAACCATTCACTAACAACCAAATATACCTTGCTTCAGCCTCGCTGCCCGGATGAATCTCTTGGTATCTTGGATAAGCAATCGTTTTCGACTTAAACGTTTGTAGATTGATGACATGACTATTCGCTTTGGCCGCCAACTTCAGCATACCATCCGCTTCCGCCGATTCACCCTTCGATGCTTCCAAATCAAGCTTCCAATCCAAATACAAATAAGTTGCATCATGCTGAGATCCTTTTTCATAGCGCACCATAATTTCTGCTGCTTCATTATAACGTCCCGCGTGAATTAGCGAGGCTACCGCTTCATATCTCGCGCCTTGATTATCGTTCCAATTCAGCTTGATAAGATCCAAAAATACGCCTGCTGCCTCATGATAATCCCCTTCACTAAACAAATGAGCGCCATAAGCAAATGCCGCACGCATGAATGGACGATTCGGGATATTTTGCCACGGATTCTCGCCTGGCTCAAATGTCTTGCTCGCATAGTGAATGGCTTTTTCGTATAACTCCGCTGCTACTTCGGAATCTCGCTCCACTTCCGCTTGCAGTAATAACGCATCTGGATTATTCGGCCCGATCTCTAACGCACTTGCTGCTAATTTCCGGCGCTCCTCTTCCGTTTCTGCCGCATAAGCCTCATACGCTAACAGCTGTGCACGCCCTTCTGCGACACTCGGTTTTCGTTCAGGTTGCACAACACCCGCTGTCGTCATCGACGTTTCCCATAATGCTTTTTCTGTTGGCTTCGGATCTGTTCCAATGTCGTATAATTGTGCTGCCATTGGCTCGTCCCCGCTATTCATCATCTCTGCGTAAAGCGCTTCAAGTTCATTAACATAGACAGCCATTCCTTCAGAAGAAGCACTATACTTTTGTACAATAGCTTCATCTTCTAGGCCAGTGCCATGGACAATGCCAATTAAAATCCCTGTCTTCACCGTCGCCGCAAGAAAATCTGCTTCTACCGGTACATCCTTGTTTTCATTCATGAAATACGCAACAGCTAATTTATGCATGATTTCGCGTGACTCCGTCGTCTGCTCCAAGTCACGTAACACAGCTTCCATCGCTTGTAATGCACTTAATTGCGTCGGCGCAAGTACCTCTTCCACAATTTCATTCATCGATGCCATACTTCGTTTGATGAATAACTCATAAATATCGAGCGTATGGTCCACTATGAATTGCTCCTGCGTCTTATCTGCTACCGCTTCTCTTAGTTCTATCAGCGACGCCTTTGTTTGCTTACTCCACTTCGCTAAAAACATCATCGACGACACTGGTGCAATCGCATCCGCCACTTTCCGCGGATCGCGTAGCACTGTACCAAACAGCAACGTTCCGACATCCGCCGGCATCCCTTCGTTGCGCGTCACATGATAGGTGTTATCGCCGAATAGCTCCTGCACCTTCAACATGTCCGGCTCGACATCTGTAATTTCCGCCAACAACATAAACGGCTCATCCCATACTTGCAACACTGCCGCCACCGATTCACGCTTCGCTTGCTTTAGTTGCTCACTTACATATGTACGCCAAGCTTCTTTATTGTGAATGAATAAATAAAACTCACTCGCCGCTTCTTCGATGTGCTCTTCTTCCCAACTATCTTTCAGACGAATGACCCACTCGCGCATTAAACGCATCATTTCACTGCGATTGTCACCTTTTGGGTAGTCTGCAAAATAATCATTTAGCACACGATCTAGCTCTTCATTGACAAGCATTTCAACGAGGTCTGTTCCTTTTGAGCCGCAGCACTTCTTATATTTCTTCCCGCTTCCGCAAGAACACGGATCATTTCTTCCAATCATGTTATTTCCCTCCCTATGTTAACTTATATAATCGCTATATCTATACCTCTATCATAGCAGACAAGAGGCTCCCTGTTGTCTCATACATCGCTCATTTGAGTGACAGTCTTGCCATTTTGCGCTACTATTTAGGTGTTTGTATCGAAAGGATTGAAATCATCATTTGAATTCCATCAAAGTTATCTAAAAAGAATTACTTGCTGAAATAAAACATAGGTCTAGCTAGCATCGGCATTTTTTCAATTGCTCGTATTATTTATCGAAATACCTGACACCATTCGCGATTATTATTGGCTTTGGGATGCATTGGGCGTTTAGAATTGATTTTCGAACAACTAGAGATTTAGTTTCCAAAAAGACAGTTTGCATGGCTGTCTTTTTTATTTTTCAACTGAAAAACCCCTTTGTCTCTGTTATAAAAGCTTGGATAGACGGTGATATATAACGATTTTTCATAAATGTTAAGTACACAGTCCTCTCTAGCGCGGATGAAGTGATTGTTCTACTCCTAATTGTATAATCACGAGGCCCTTGCAAGTAATTTTCTGGGATAATCGCTATTCCCAAGTTTTCACGCACGAGGCTTAAGACCGTTTCAAACCGTTCAATTTCATATTTAATGGTTGGTGTAGCTCCTTCTAAATCAAACGCCTGAAAAATATCTTCTCTAGTTTGAAACCCCTTCGTACTAATAATAAACGGCTCCTTCTCCAGCATGTTTAGGGATATGACTTCACTTTCTACTAACGGATGACTCTCGTGAAGTACCAAAACGAGCTTTTCATTATACAAAGGAATGGTTTCAATATCGCTTTCTTTAACAAGCTGATTCGTAATGATTGCATGTGTTTCATACCTTCTCAACGACGTTTTCACATCGTTGCCACTCAATATTTCTGTTAATGTAATATTGACTTCAGGAAATTTTTTATTGTACCGAGAAAGCACTTTTGGAATCCAATGCTTCACTGACTCGATCATCCCTAGTCGAATTTCCCCTTTACCAACAAGCTTCACTTCCTGCATTTCTTTGTTCACAATCTCCATTTCTAATAAAAGATGGAGCGCCCTGTTGTATAAAATTTCTCCCGCTTCAGTCAATTTAATATTCCTTGTATTCCGTTCAATCAGCTGAAATCCTAATTCACTCTCCATATTTTTCATCATCTTACTCAATGATGGTTGAGAAATATGAAGTTTCTCTGCTGCTTTTGAAAAACTCATTTGATCAACAATTGTAACGAAGTAATTCAGTTTTTTTAGTTCCAAAGTTATCCCTCCGCAACATTTATAACCACAGGCTATTCATTTATACTAATTATATATTAGAGTTTATAAATCAAGCCATATATAATTGACGAATATTACTTTTTCTGAAAGTTTGGAAAGGATGAGGAAATTGATAAAAAAAATTAATTCTGCCGTATGGGTTGGACGTACGGATCATCTTGAAAATAGAGCAAGTTTTCGTTATCACCAAGTTGTGAAATTAGCGGAGATACATGAAGCACCGATTTCCCCTAATACTTGTGCTATCGTCGGCTTTGAATGCGAAGAAGGCGTCCGTCGCAACAATGGACGACTTGGTGCAGCGCAGGCTCCTGACGCATTACGAAGCGAACTTGCGAAACTACCTTGGAAAATGACAGCGGGGCAAAAAATTATCGATATAGGCAATGTCGAATGCCAAAGCGATGAACTTGAAAATGCTCAACAGCAATTAGGTGATACTGTTGCTAACATCTTACACAATAAAATGACACCGATTATTCTTGGCGGCGGACATGAAACCGCTTTCGGACACTATCTTGGTGTCCGAAAACATATAGGCAAAGCGGCTTCTCTCGGAATCATCAACATTGATGCACATTTCGACCTGCGCCCTTACGACGAACAGCCTTCATCCGGTACAATGTTCAAGCAGATTCTTGAACAAGATACCAATTGCAGTTATTTCGTTGCAGGAATTCAGCGGTATGGCAATACACAAGAACTGTTTGATCGTGCCGATGTGCTCGGCGTTACCTATGAGTATGAAGAGAATATGTCTATCGGCAATATGGACAAACTGACGATAGCTCTTGAAAAGTTTATCGGCCAACACGATGTAATCTTTCTCACATTATGCACAGACGTTCTAAACGCTGCCTTCGCGCCAGGTGTTAGCGCCCCTTCGCCATTCGGCTTAGATCCTTCCGTCGTCCGTTCAATCATTCGAACCGTCACGTCACATGAAAAAACACTATCGTTTGATATATCCGAAGTAAATCCAGTTTTAGATGAAAACAACCGCACCGTCAAACTCGGCGCTTATTTGGTAAATGAAGCCATTACAACATTTTTAGGAGGGAACATTCATGACGCTCGAACTTAATCAAGTCACAACAATCTTTCTTTCCGTCGCGCTACTTGCTCTAGGAATGATCTTAGTTAAAAAGGTCGGGATTTTACAGAAATTTTGTATTCCTGCTCCTGTCGTCGGAGGTTTATTATTTGCATTATTCGCGACCCTTTTCAAGTCACTTGGATGGCTCGAAATTACACTTGATACATCACTACAAAGCTTATTTATGCTAACATTCTTTACAACAATCGGTTTAGGAGCAAGCTTTAAACTCATTAAACTGGGAGGCAAACTCCTTGTCATTTACTGGCTTGCCTGCGGATTCCTAGCACTTGCGCAAAACGCAATTGGTGTTTCCATGGCTTATTTATTCGATTTACATCCGCTAATCGGAATGATGGGAGGAGCTGTATCGATGGAAGGGGGTCACGGAGCTGCAACTGCCTTCGGACAGACGCTTGAAGACCTCGGCATCAATTCCGCACTTTCTATCGGAGTTGCAGCTGCCACGTTCGGTCTTGTAGCCGGCGGTCTTGTCGGAGGTCCTACTGTCAAATACCTTATTACGAAACACAATCTGAAGCCAACAGAAAAAGACGATGGGGTTGGAGGACATTTTGAGGAAAAGAAAAAAGCAATTCAAACCGATTCCTTCTTCATGCAAATCCTACTCATCACATTCTGTATGGCCGTCGGAACGTATTTAGGTGAACTCTTTTCAACTGCAACAGGATTCGTTCTTCCCGGTTACGTGGGCGCTATGTTCGTTGCTGTCCTCGTCAGAAATATTGTCGATCGGATGAATCCTAATCTTATCGACATGAAAGGCATTAGCCTAATCGGTGATGTGTCTTTAGGTATTTTCCTGTCAATGGCATTGATGAGTATTAAGCTTTGGGAAGTTGCTGGCTTAGCCCTTCCATTACTTGTTATTGTGTTCATCCAAGTTGTTTTCATTGTTCTATTCAGCATTTTTGTCCTGTTCCGTCTACTCGGGAAAGACTACGACGCAGCCATCATGGTTGCCGGTTTCACTGGACACGGTTTGGGTGCCACTCCAAATGCTATGGCCAATATGGCAGCTGTCACTGAACGATTTGGCCCTTCACGAAAAGCATTTCTTATCGTCCCAATCGTCGGCGCTTTCCTAATTGACGTCTTCGCAATGCCGATTATTATTACAACCATTAATATATTTAACTGATAAACAAAACAACTAGCTCCATCAAAGAAGGGGCTGTCCGAAAAGTCAAATTAACAAGCCGGCAGTCCCTTTTCAATTATAGAAATATTGATTTACGCTCCGGTGGCGGATGCGGGCTTGGCTTCAACCAATCGGACAGCAAAAGCATCTGCCTTATTGCTCACAACGCTTCCACTACAATCATAATTATCATAACCCCTGTAAAACGAGTTCCTTAATACTTATTAGACAGCCCTTTCTTACCTCAATGACTTACCTTTCCTTCTCATAATTCAAATCCCAAACAAAGCCAAACTTATCCCTCACTTTTCCGAACTTTGCTCCCCAAAACATATCTTGCAGTTCCATAAGCACTTCACCCTCTTCACGTAAACCATCGTATAAACGCTGTGCCTCTTCTTCTCCGTCACATTGAACGGTAAGTGACAGACCATGTCTGATGTTGTCTGGCTGTTTATCGACAGAATCTGCAAGCATGATTTGAAAATCGTCTTTTTGCAGGTGGCAATGTAGCAAATAATCCGCCGCTTCTGGTGGTGACGGGAAATCGGCATCGCCGTACTTTTGCATCCCAAGGTTCTCCAACCCAAATACCTTTGCATAGAAATCAGCTGCTTCTTTACCTTGTCCATAAAACGTTAAATACGGGATTGCCGAACCTTTCATCATTCACTCCTCCTAATTTTCACTTCACACTACCCGATTCGCAGGCTCTCTTCCTTCTAACACATCCATAATCGCTTGTGCATTCAAGTTCATCATTTCAATTCGCGTTTTAATGCTTGCACTTCCGATATGCGGCAATACCGTCACATTGGGTAGTGTCAGCAACGGATTATCTTGCGGCACCGGTTCCGTGGCAAATACATCGAGACCTGCCGCCCAAATGTCTCCGTTTTTCAATGCTTCATAGAGCGCCGTCTCATCGACAATTCCTCCACGCGCAACATTAATAACAACCGCAGTCTTTTTCATCATCCCAAGTTCCCTTGCACCAATCAATCCCGCCGTTTCCGGTGTATACGGCGCAAGAATCACGACGTAATCCACGGACTTCAGCAGTGTATCCAATTCGACATATTCAAAACCATGCTCGACTTCCGCATCCATTTTTCGACTGCGATTATGATACAAAACGCGCATATCAAATCCTTTTGCCCGACGTGCTACCGCCTCTCCAATCCGTCCCATACCAATAATACCAAGCGTCGCACCTCCGACATCCATGCCTGTGTAGCCCATTGGGGACCATGACGTCCAATTGCCCGTCCGAATATCATTTTCTGCCTCCATCAGACGACGCGCAGTCGCAAGGAGCAGTCCAAAAGTAAGATCCGCTGTCGTTTCCGTCAACACGCCTGGCGTATTAGTCACAATAACACCACGTTCCTTCGCTACCTCAAGATCAATATTGTTATAGCCAACCGCTAAATTAGACACAACTTTCAACTTCGGCGCTATTTCAAACAATTCGCGATCGACGCTATCTGCCAAAACCGTCCAAAGCGCATCCGCTTCTGCAGCTTCTTTCAATAAAATATCGCGCGGTACCGATTCACTTTCCGACTCCCACATCCGCACATCGAACTTCTCTCGAAGTGGTGCTATCACGCTATCATCTAGCTTTCTTGTCACAAAGATTCTTAGTTTCATGAATATCCCCCTATTTTAACTATTTATAATAGTGTAACATATAAAGAGATTTATCTTCATGGCGCATCCATTGGCACTGTACATCATATCTATGCAGATAGTGAGGCGATTCTCGTCATTAAATCTATTTCATTACAAATGCGCATCTTTTTATATGGCGCTATTTTCGTTTCTTTACTAGCCATTGTCATCGGGATTTCATTCTACTTCACGATGTCACAGGGCATTGAACAACAAATTGGACAACGAGCGCTAAGCATTGCGAAAACAACTGCAGATCGTCCAGATATCCGTGCGGGGTTTGGACAAGAAAACCCATCGGATGCATTGCAGCCTATCGCTGAGGCAATCCGTCTAAAAACAGGGGCCGAATATATTGTCATAGGTAATACTGAAGGCATCCGTTATGCGCATCCCGTTGTTGAACGGATTGGAAAAAAGATGGTTGGCGATGACAATGAACGAGCCCTTGTTCTCGGCGAATCCTATATTTCAGAAGCGACAGGAACACTTGGAGCTGCCTTGCGCGGTAAAGCACCCGTCTTCGATAACAATGGTGATATTATCGGCATCATTTCAGTTGGATTTTTGAAAGAAAATAATTCTACAATTTTCTTTCAGTATGTTGATAACATTTCCTATATTGTTCTTATTGCTATTTTTATCGGCGTTATTTGTTCAAGCATCCTGGCTCGTAATATAAAAAAAGAATTATTCAATCTTGAGCCTGCAGAAATTGCTAATTTATTCACCGAACGCAACGCACTCATTGAATCGGTTCGTGAAGGAATTATCATGGTAGATGCAAAGGGAATCATTACGACTGTGAATGTTGCGGCATATGATACGTTATCTTTACCTGATCAGGTTGACCTGATTGGTGTAACCATTCAGGAAGTACTGCCGAATTCTCTTTTGCCAATTGTACTTGAAACCGGGGAGCAGCATCTTGATCGACCGATGGAAATTCGCGGTAAGAAGGTCATTGTCAACCGAATCCCTATTCGGGTTGGCAAACAAATCGTTGGAGCGGTTTCTACTTTCCGACTGCAATCAGATATTGATCGCCTTGCGATGGAGTTATCACAAGTAAAACGCTATTCGGAAGCATTACGGGCACAGACACATGAATACAATAACTTTTTATATACCATTTCCGGCCTTATTCAACTGAACTCCTATGACGAGGCTTTGAGTCTTATCCATCATGAAACTGCCGAGCATCAATCCCTCATTCAGTTCGTGACCAATCGCTTGCAGGATCCGTTTCTCGGTGGGATTGTCATCGGTTTTTTCAATCGAGCAAAAGAGTTAAAAGTTCGATTTATTCTGGATGAAGACAGCTTTCTTGCTAAATTACCATCACATTTAGAAAAAAATCATTTCGTTTCCATCATTGGTAATTTAGTCACTAACGCTTTTGAAGCAGTCGATTCCTATCCTAAGGACAAAAGAACAGTCCGTATTCTGATTATCGATAATGGAGAAGAGATATTGATGGAAATAGAGGATTCTGGACAAGGTATCGCCTCACATATGCTTGAGGCATTCTTCAAAGAAAGAGTTTCTACAAAAAAAGAGGCAGATCGTGGATATGGATTGATAAAAGTTGCTGATAACGTGAAAGATCTCGGGGGCTCCATCACGCTAGAAAAAGGCGACTTAGGCGGCGCGCTATTTATCATTTCTATTCCAAAAGGGGGAGTTTTGCATGACCGTTCCGATAGAGATTTTAATTATTGAAGATGACAAACGTGTCGCGGACATTCATCGACGATTCATCGAAAAAATTGAAGGCTTCACAGTTATTGGTTCAGCATACACCGGGGAAGAGGCAAAGGATTGGGTTTCAGCCTTACAGCCAGACCTTGTGTTATTAGATGTTTATTTACCTGACACGCTTGGCATCGAACTGATGACGTTCATTCATGAAAATAGTCCAGAAACCGATATTATTTTCATAACAGCAGCGGCAGAAATTGAAATTGTCAAAAGAGCCTACCGCCGAGGTGTTATCGATTATATTTTGAAGCCATTAACATTTGACCGTTTCCAAGAAAGTCTGCTTTCTTATAAAAACAAAAGGGAGACACTTGCTGGCGAAGGCACCATGCAGGAGGACTCTATCAAGCTTCTTTGGAATCAAACAAACACAACCGAACAAGACATAGATCCCGTTCCACCAAAAGGCATCGATCCGATAACAAAAGAAAAAGTGGTTCAACATATCGAAAAAATCGAAGGCGGAATTACTGCTGAAGCACTTGGAGTGGAAATCGGTGTGAGTCGCTCAACGGCAAGACGTTACCTCGAATACCTCGTCTCCGAGAAACGGGCATTTACGGAACTGTTATATGGATCAGTTGGACGTCCTGAAAGAAGGTACTTTATAAAAAAACGGTAAACAGTATGAACAAAATGACGTTTACTCCCATTATCAAACTTATTACCATAAACATTGAATTCAACCAATCTTCTGATAAATTGATGACAGGCGCTTGAAAGCGCTGTCATCAATTTTTATTTTAAGGGGGAGTAGAAAATGAAATGGAAAAAGTTTACGACAGTTGCACTAACAAGTTTATTGGCATTAAGTCTTGCAGCATGTACTTCAAGCGGCGGTAGTAGTAGTGAAAATGAGGGTACCGCTACTGCTGCCAAGGCTCCTGATTACCCAAAGAATAACATCACAATTGTTGCACCTTCAGGGGCTGGCGGTGGATGGGACTTAACTGCTCGAGCAATTGCGAAAACAATGGGCGAAACAAAGCTAGTCGAAAAGTCTATTACCGTTGAAAACAAACCTGGCGGTGGTGGCGCTGTCTACATGGCGGAATACGCTACGAAGGAAGCAAAAAATGATCATGTCCTACTTGTTAAATCTCCACCTATCCTAATCAATCATAATAAGGCGGAAGGAAACAGCCCTTATGGCTATAAAGATACAACACCTTTGGCACAGTTAACACGTGATTATGGAGCGATTGTTGTCAAAGCCGATTCGGAATTCAATACATTAAAGGATGTGTTGGAAGCGATTAAGGCTGACGCAACAGCTGTCACATTGGCTGGTGGATCCGCTCCAGGTTCTATGGACCATCTTGTCGGCGTACTTCCTGCATTCAAATATGGCATTGATCCAAAGACTGTCAAGTATGTCTCTTATGATGGTGGTGGTGAAGCCATTGCAGCGTTACTCGGTGGTAATGCGGATGTTATCGCAACCGATGCTTCTGCAATTGGATCCTATGTAAAATCTGGCGATGTCCGAGTTTTGGCTGTTAGTTCACTTGAAAGGCTAGAAGGCGAATTAGCAGATGTCCCTACCTTCCAAGAAGAAGGGATTGACGCAGAGTTCACAATTTGGCGTGGCTTATTCGGCCCGAAAGACATGTCCGAAGCTGCATTTAATTACTGGAACGACAATCTTAAAAAGATGGTCATGACAGATGAGTGGGCTGCCGAATTAGAGAAAAATGGTTGGGAGTATGAATATCGTGATTCTGCCGATTTCACTTCTTACTTAGAAGACCAAGATAAAGTCATCGTGGAATTGTTAACAGCGCTTGGCATGCAAAAATAACTGCTAGTATAGGCGGCTATAACGGCCGCCTTTTCTTTTAGGAGGTGGAAAAGACTATGAGTAAAACATTCGATCGATATGCCAGCATTGCCTTTTTATTAGTTGGTCTTGTCGTTGTCTTGGAAAGTCAAAAAATCCCTGATAGCGCATACGGATCAGCCGTAGGGCCAAAAATATTTCCAATGTGGCTTGGTGCCATTCTACTCATTTTGAGCTTACGTTTACTGTACGAAACGTTCAAGTACAAATCTGCATCGGCAACGAAAGAGAAATTTCAATATAAAAAATTTGCCATTATTCTTATTGGTGCTATTTTGTACGCATTTACACTTGAAAAGCTTGGCTATGTCATTTCAACATTCGGCTTCTTACTCATCGCCTTTCAAACGATGGAACGTGGTCGAATACTGCGGTCCATCCTGATTGCATTCGCATTTTCAGTTGGTATCTATTATTTATTTTCGGAACTTCTCGGCGGATCACTGCCCGGATTCCCTTCATTTTAAGGAGAAAGGAGGAACTTAAGCTATGAGTACATTACAATTTTTAGCGGATGGATTTGCAATTGCTTTTCAATGGCAAAATCTATTATTTGCCTTAGTCGGCGTCATCATCGGAACAGCTGTCGGTGTCCTGCCTGGCATTGGACCAATGAGCGGGGTTGCCCTTCTCATCCCAGTTACCGCAACAATCACTTCTGGTATGCCGACAAGCGCAGCAGCAGCTAGCTCTATTATTTTACTAGCCGGCGTCTATTACGGCGCCATGTATGGAGGCTCCACCACGTCTATATTGTTAAACACACCCGGTGAGTCATCATCCGTCGTCACAACACTTGACGGCTATCAGATGGCGAGACAAGGACGTGCCGGTGCGGCGTTAGCCATCTCGGCAATCGGCTCATTTTGCGCCGGAATCATTGCACTCATCGGCCTCGTCCTGCTAGCACAGCCGCTGTCCAAAGTTGCCGTAAATTTCGGTCCTGCTCAATACTTCTCTCTAATGCTATTAGGTTTAGCCGCAGTTAGTGGACTTGCTGGTAAGTCTATGACGAAGGCTTTAATCATGACTGTTTTCGGACTTATCCTTGGCACAATCGGCATTGATGCCGTTTCAGGAATTGCCCGCTTTACATACAATCAACCGATTCTTTTCTCTGGACTAGAATTTTTAACGATTGCTGTTGGTTTGTTTGCACTTGGTGAAGTGTTCAAAACTGTTTTAGAACGGGATAGCGAGGACGGTGCCATCGCAAAAATCAATCGAATTATGCCCACAAAACAAGATATGAAGGACAGCGCTGTCCCAATCGTGCGGGGCTCCCTACTCGGATTTTTCATCGGAGTTCTTCCAGGTGCAGGCGCAACACTTGCTTCTTTCTTCTCTTACATGACAGAAAAAAAATTCAGTAAAAACCCCGAAAGCTTCGGGAAAGGTAACATCGCAGGTGTAGCTGGCCCCGAATCAGCCAATAACGCAGCTTCTGGTGGCGCTATGATTCCTTTGCTCACATTAGGGATTCCGGGTTCCGGTACAACGGCAATCCTGATGGGCGCACTGATTATGTACAACATCCAGCCAGGTCCCCTTCTCTTTGACGAGCACCCTGAGGTCGCATGGGGACTGATTGCCAGTATGTTTATCGGTAACTTGATGCTGTTAGTACTCAATATGCCACTCGTCCGTGTGTTTGCGAAAGTCATTCAAACACCAAAGAAATACCTATTACCGATCATTGTTGCTATTTCATTTTTTGGCGTATACGCCGTGCAATACACCATTTTCGATTTGTATTTACTACTCGGATGTGGTGTAGCCGGTTATTTATTATCCAAAAATGATTATCCTGTCGCTCCACTCGTTTTAGCGCTCGTGTTAGGCCCGATGATTGAAAACAACATGCGCCGCGCCCTTACGATCTCAAACGGTGAATTCAGTATCTTCTTCACGCAGCCGCTATCACTAGTGTTTCTTATCGCTGCAGCAGCATGGTTACTTATTCCGTTGTTGCTAAAACTAAGAGGTCGTGCGGTTATTGTGGAAGAGGAAGGTTAATAGTTAAATATAAAAAAGGCATTACCCACTCTATAACCCGAGTGAATAATGCCTTTTTATTTTACTCCGGTAGCGCCTCACCCACCAATATAACTCATACCAATCTTCTTACGATTTTTCGCCGTCTGCTCCGTCCGTTCATCCGAATAGCGATCCGCGCGGCGTTGCCAAACACCCGAAATCGAGTCAAGCAACTCCGCATCCGACAATCCGCTGCGAATCAATTCCCGCAGATCGAATCCATCTGAAGCAAACAAACACGTATACAATTTACCATCCGATGACAACCTCGCCCGTGTGCAAGTCGAACAGAATGATTCCGAAACAGATGTGATGAAGCCAACCTGTGCACCGTTTTCCGTATACCGATAGCGTTTCGCAACTTCCCCGTAATAATCCTGATCAGCAGATTCCATTTCATATTCAGCTTTCAGCATCTCGTAAATCTCTTTTTTCGTAACCACCTTTTCAAAGCTCCAGCCATTGTCATTGCCAACATCCATAAACTCGATGAAGCGCAGCGTAATGGCTCGCTCTTTAAAGTAGGCCGCCATCGGTAGAATTTCACCCTCATTGACGCCTTTTTGAACGACCATATTGACTTTAATTTCAAAGCCAATTTTTTGTGCATAATCGATATTGGAAAGAATGAGCTCCGGTTTAATGCCCCGCCCGTTTAATTTGCCGAAAATCTCTGGGTCTAATGCGTCAAGGCTCATATTTAAACGACGAAGGCCTGCGTCATAAAGCCGCTGTGCGTATTGCTTGAGTAGGACGCCATTCGTCGTCAAACCGATATCTTCAATGCCTTCAATCCCCATCAGCTTCGCAATCAATTCAGGAAGATCACGGCGCATTAACGGTTCGCCTCCTGTTAAACGAAGCTTTTTGACGCCCAATGAGGCAAACAAACGTGAAAATCGTTCAATTTCTTCAAACGACAGCAATTCTTTTTTCGGTAAAAATACATAATCATCACCGAATATTTCCTTCGGCATGCAATAGGAACATCTGAAGTTACAGCGGTCTGTTACCGATATCCGTAGATCTCGAATCGGTCGTCCCAGCTTATCTACGATTGCTTCCATCTACTCAGCCCCTTTCCAATACCTCAGGTGTATTCATATTTGTAAACACCCGCTTTTCATCGTCCGTCAACAAACTGCCATCTATCCACCTAACTCCGCTGCTTTTAAGAACAGGCATGACACGTAATTGTCCATTATCCAATGCTTCTCGGAGATTGCCTTTCACACTACGATCCCAAATAGACACTAGCGGATGTTGCCGCCCATCTACGACAACCGCCGTTACAGCTTGTTCGTGTTGCACCAATAACTTCCCGATTACCGCTTCATCGACATATGGCATATCGCAAGGCAACACGATATAGCGGTCCGCTTCCACAGATTCCATCGCAGACAGGATCCCTGCAAGCGGACCGAGTCCTGCAAATTCAGCTACATCAGTAATGACCCCTACCTCGACAGGATAGTTGTCGACAAGCTCTGGGCGAGTCACGATTATCACTTCATCACAGCACACTTTCAAAGCATCTATCGCAATCTCGTAAAAATATCGCTGACCTAGCTTCGCAAATGCTTTTGGAGAACCGAATCGTCTTGACTCCCCACCTGCAAGTACGATGCCGACTGTCCTCATCATCCTCCACTTACCGGGGGAATAAAGGCGCAAATATCACCCGATCGGATTACATCTTCCTTCAAAGCATACTCTTCATTGACCGCAACATGCATCGTATCTTTGCCAAAACCCGGATAAGTAGCTTCTGCCCAATCCAACAATTCTGTCACTGTCATGGATTGTTGTTCAATTGTTTCTTCTGCCTTGCCCGTTAATTCGCGTAGTCTGGCAAAATAATTTACTTTGATCACTGTTCTACACTCCCCTTTTCAGGATACTTTTTCTGTCCACCAATCCACTCTTCGCCGTCTTCCCAAATCTCTTTCTTCCAAATGGGCACGACTTCCTTAATGCGTTCGATGGCATATTCATTCGCCTCATAGGCTGCTTTTCGATGTGGTGACGATACGGCGATGAGTACAGCGATATCAGAAATATGCATCTCACCAATTCGGTGCGCTATCGCTACTTTCACCCCTGGCCATTTAGCCTCCATTTCAGCACCAATTTGCGCTAATTTCTTTTCCGCCATCGGAACGTACGCCTCATATGCCAAATATAATGTACGAACTCCGTGTGTCCATTCCCGCACATGCCCCGTAAAAACTGTTACAGCGCCTGCACCCGCATGGAGAACATAATCCGAATATTTCTGTGTATCAATCGGTGTTTCCACAATTTCAAACGGTTTCATTGTCAACCTCCTCCATCCACTCAAGGAACCAGTGATCCAGTTGCTCGACATCCGTCCTTGATGCGATACGTCTACTGCTCGCCACAATTTCTGGACAACCGATAACCAGCTGAATGCCCGACAAGTTCTGCAAGGACTCCCAATCTTCCGCATTCCTTAACAAAACCACTTTATCCCCTTGTTGTTCCTTATACCCTTCTACAAGTAAAATAGTCGGCCGCCTCATTGCCACCGTCTCTTTCAGCTCCGCGAACTCCGGCTCTTCATTGACCAGCAATTGAACCGCACCGCCGCCTGCAACGACCGCAATATCTGCTCCACTGTCGAAAAATTGCATCGTATCCGTCGAAGCATCCGGCATGGCAGGTTGTCCGCCATGACCATGATGCTTCAATACCGCAACTGATAGTCCCTTTTCTTTCAATAAACGAACCCATCTCGCAACGAGTGTCGTCTTGCCACTGTTTTTAAAGCCCACAATATGAAGCGTCTTCATAACGTCCATTCACCAACGCCTTGTTCGGCTCCAAGTAACAAAACATCAACCTGCATACCTGCTGTAAAACCGCGCGTCCCACCAGGTAAGACAATTAGACAATTCCCTCGTGCGATAGAAGACACCGCATTTGATTTATTAAAACCGGCAGGCACTGCAACAATTCCTTCGGGCGTCATATCCCAAATTGCACGAACAAAGCGCGTGAACGGATTTGGTTTTAAGTAATCCTCACCAAGCTTCGCTGTCATGCGCGGCATATACGGCGCCGTTCCGCCCATCATCCCTATAATTGCCGGTCGAGCGAACAATTCAAACCCCGTAAAACAAGCTGAGGGATTGCCCGACAAACCAAACAATAGCCGATTCCCAAGCACAGCGACCGTCGTCACACTACCTGGCCGCATCGCCACCTTGTTGAATAAAACCTTAGCACCTAAACGCTCATAAATCGCAGGTAAATAATCATAATCACCGACCGAAACACCACCCGTTGTAATGAGGATATCCGTTTCAGTGAGCGCTTGTTCAACAATTGCCGTGCATGCATCCAAATCATCCACCTGCATTCCATAGGACTGATAGCGAATGCCCATGCGATCCAGCTGTGCCGCGATCATTGGACCGTTTGAGTTACGTATTTTTCCTGGCACCAGCTGCTCATCTACTCCTAACAGCTCTGTCCCTGTCGATAAAATCCCAACAGTAGGGCGCTTAGCCACTTCCACATGTGCATAACCGAACGTCGCGAGAAGTGCAATTGTCCCCGGATGAATGACCGTTCCCGCCTCTATTAACGGCTCGCCTTCTTTTGCATCTTCGCCTTTAAAGGAAATATTTTCACCAGAAGTGAATGCCTTTCGTAATGTAAAGCCGTCTGCTTGCTCAACAGTTTGCTCTAACATTACTACCGCATCCGCATTGTCGGGAATCGGTGCGCCCGTCATAATTCGGTAGGCTTCCCTTTCGCCGATTGCTCGCTCTGCCACATAGCCAGCTCCGATTTCACCAATGACATCGAATGCAACCCGATTATCACCCGATGCGCCAGCTGTATCTTGTGCACGAACTGCAAAGCCATCATACGGCGATCGATTAAAAGACGGGACATCATGCCGCGCGATAATTGGTTGGGCAAGAATTCTACCATATGTATGTTCAAGCGGAACCATTTCCGTTCCAAGTATATGTATATGCTCCATCACAAGCCGAACTGCCTCTGCTACCGGAATTGGTTTTCTCATTTCTACCATGCTAATCCCTCACATTCTTCTGGTATACTAACAGTATATTGTTCGAAAGGAATGAATCCATTGTCTGAACTCACACATTTTAACGAACAAGGACGCGCAAAGATGGTTGACGTTTCCGATAAAACCGAAACGATTAGAACAGCTATTGCAGCTTCCTCGATTATCGTCAATAAAACCATCCATTCTCAAATTACGGAAGGGACAAATAAGAAAGGTGATGTCTTTGCAGTTGCCCAAGTAGCCGCAATCATGGCGGCAAAAAACACATCTGCGATTATTCCGATGTGCCATCCGATTCCCTTAACAGGCGTCGACATTCGATTTGAATGGAACATCGATGAGATAATCGCACATTATGAAGTCCACATCCAAGCTGAAGCCAAAACAAAGGGTATAACAGGTGTAGAGATGGAGGCACTTACTGCTGCTTCTGCCGCTGCACTCACCATTTACGACATGTGTAAAGCTGCCGGTAAAGAGATGATCATCGGCCCGACCATGTTAGTTCAAAAAACAGGCGGCAAAAATGGCGATTATCATCGACAGTTATGAGGATGCGTAAAGCATCCTTTTTTTAGTCGTCTAGACTCCAGCGCTTGTCAGGGCTGAACAGGCGCTTGCGCTTTTGTTAGTCGTCTAGATGCTTCGTCAGCTCGTGAATAATATGAGGTAGCTCAAGCACAACCAGCTTATCCATCGCTAAATTCACTGCCTTTTCTGAACCCGGAAGTGCAAATACCACTTTTTCTTTCACAGTCCCAGCAATTGCCCTACTTAGCAGTGCTTTCGATCCAACATCCTCTGTATAGCTCAAATAACGGAACAATTCACCAAAACCATCGAGTGTTTTTGTAAAATAAGGTGTGAGCGTTTCAACCGTAACATCACGGAAACCAATGCCCGTTCCGCCTGTTGTAATAATGGCATTCACATTGGGATTTCTCAGCCATTCCTCTACTATCGACTCAATTTCCATTTTATCATCCTGGCATATCCATGTTTCAAAAATTTTATGACCAGCTATTTCAAGCTTAGTCCGGATTGTCCAACCACTTCGGTCATTCGCAATATTCCGTGTGTCACTAATCGTCAACACACAGCAAACCAACTGCTTTTCTTCATTATGTACAGTCGACAAAAGACTTCCCCCACTTCATCCAAAAAATTGGTGGTACAGTTTGCGTCCAACCTTCATATCCTTTAATCCGTGAATTAATAACCTTCCATTGCCAAATAAAATACAGCGATAACCACTCGCATGAAATTCTATAAAAAAAGGGGTTACTTTATAAGGTGTACCTAAACGCTTGGCGACATTTTCTCCATCTGTTATCGTCAAAGGACGTGCACTATCCGGGATAATCTGCACAGTATCCCTACCACATAAAACTGCATATCCAGTTCCGTCTGCGCGATGTAGCGTTGGGTATGTTGGCGTCTTGCCACATGTTTCACATACTTCGCTACGCATACGGGAAATCCCTGCTTCGACATGCGTATTGTTCCAAACATCAAAATGATAGACTTTCGTTCGCATTGCCTCTTCATTCCCCGTCAGCCATTTTAACGCTTCTGCACTTTGATGTGCGGCAGCAATTTGCACTGCTGGTGCGATAATCCCTGCCGTATCACATGTTTCATTGACAGACGGTAATACCGGAAGTAGGCAGCGGAAGCAAGCAGTCTTCCCTGGAATGAAGGGAAAAACCGTACCTGAACTACCTACACATGCCCCGTACACCCAGGGAATACCTATTTTCCATGCGATATCATTCATCAGAAGACGCGTTTCAAAATTATCCGTCGCATCCATAATCAAATCAGCATCTTTTGTGATGTCTTCTATAAGTGGTCCGTCAATGTGGTCGAGCACTGTTACGATGTCAACGTCTTGCCGAATGTCTTTCAACCGTCTTTCAGCTGCCACCACTTTCGGTACACCCTTACGTGCATCTTGTTCGACAAATAGTTGTTGCCTTTGTAAATTTGTTGCTTCGACATAATCTCGATCTGCAATCGTCAATTTACCAACACCCGCTCGCACAAGTGTCTCTGAAATAGCCGACCCTAATGCGCCACAGCCAATGATGACAACATGGGATGCACTTAACTTATCCTGTCCAAGCTGTCCTACTGGTTTAAACAGTACTTGTCTTGAATAACGGTTTTCCAAATAGATCACCCTCTACTCATTATCAATTACGCCTTGGCGTGATTGCGTCCAGATTTTGAATTGCGCTTGCGCTATTAACTCCCTTCAAAATCTGTGGCATCCGCCGGAGGCTTTATCTTCAATCGGTGGGCGACCCACCGATTGAAGATAAAATGAAGCGAGGGCTTCCGGTCAATTTGACCGGCTGCCCTCTTCGCCTGGAGGCGTTATATCGCTGAACGTCCCAACGTATCGGATTGGTTCTCCAGAGTCATCTGTCACCGCATTGATGGACAGAAACTCTAAATATTCTTCTCCATTTTTCTTCTTATTCCAAACCTTTCCTTGCCAAGAGCCCTCTTGCCCAATCTGACTCCACATCGTCGTGTAGAACTCTGAGGATTGTCTGCCAGAGCTAAGTATATTCGGGTTTCTTCCAACTACTTCTTCTGGAGTATAGCCTGTGAGCTTTGTAAAAGCCGGATTCACTAACTCAATGGTACCCGCAGGATTCGTTACGAGAATTCCTTGTCCAGTCGAATTAAACACTTCCGTAGCACTCGAGACGCGGTCCATATAATAGAGCCAAACGACAAGCACTAAACTTGCAAGCGCCACTTGAGAAAATGCCATGAAACCAATCGAATAGGATCCTGTCAATGTAAAGATGGCAGATAATAATAATGGCGGGAAAAATCCACCTAAACCACCCATCATAGATACAATTCCGTTGACAATACCTGCCTGCTTGTTGAAATAGAAAGGCACAAGTTTAAAAATAACCCCGTTCCCAATTCCAGCTGAAGTCGCAATCAACATACTTGCAATTGTATACAACAGAATCGACGGTGAAAATGCAAGTAAAAATGATGCAAATGTTAAAACGGAAAAAACACCCATTAACAGAAACAATGGTTGGAATTTATCTGCAAGCCATCCGCCAACCGGGCGAAGGAATGTCGCCACCACAATAAATCCAGCTGTCCGCATCCCTGCATCCACTTTATCTAACTCGAAAAAAGTGACCAAAAAGTTTGGCAAGAATATCGTAAAGGCAACGAATGAACCAAACGTGATGAAATAGAATAACGAGAAGAACCACAGCTTCTCATTTTTATAGACACCTTTAATTTGCTCTACAATAGGTGTTTTCACTTTCACTTCTTTACGATCACCAAATATGAAGTTTAATGCCGCAAAAACCAATAGTATAATCAGATAAAATTTAACAGTCATCGACCAACCGACTTGTGTGGCAATGACAGGTGCTGCGAATGTGGATACCGCTGTCCCCACATTCCCCATTCCATAAATTCCGTTGACGAGACCATGCTTCTCTTTCGGGTAATACTTCGGTAATGATGTAACCCCTACGGAAAACACAGCTCCACCAATTCCCAGTAATGTTCCACCAATAATTAAATCTGTAAACGTTGACGCTTCACTTATATAGAACACTGGAAATAGCAATAATATGAAACTTACTAAAAAGATTACTCTGGCACCAAATACATTCGCATAGTAGCCTAACGGAATTCTAAGAATAGACCCTAACACGACTGGCACAGCCGTTACAATAGCAAGTTTTTCCGCTGGAATTGCAATATCTTCTGTAATGAATGGCAGCAGTGAAGATATGAGTACCCATACCATGAAACCGACTACTAAGTTCGCCGTCTGCAACGGCAACTGTGCTTTTCTAATCATCCCAATCAGTCCAATCCTAATTAATTGCTAATGCTATAACTCGATTGTAACGACTGCAATTCTTAAAAACTATCGGGTTCTCCCTCTAAAGCGCTAGGGAAATCCCTAACCACTAACCTTTGTCACAGAATAGACGTATAAAGCTGCTCGTAAAGCTTATCCTGCTCTTCAATTCGTAAAATATTGTTAACCATTGGGAACAGAATCGACTCTTCCTTCACGAAATGGACTGTAATCACCTCGAACGCTTCCCCCGCATCCCGAACGACATCCTTCATATTTTGCATCGTCAGGCTAGTTAAATCTCCCCGAGTATGATGCAGGAAATGACCAATATACGCATCGATTTCTTCATGTTCTTCTTCAGTTGCATTAACAGGTCCTTGTTCAGTACCTACGTACTTAGCTAGTAAGGGAAAAAGGAATTCCTCCTCTTTCTCCGTATGATTTTTCAATGGGTCAATAAACTCGATTATTAGCTTTCGAAGAGTCTGTAATGCCTCATGCCCTTCTTCAAGCGTGTACATATCGCGTTCAAAAGCAAGGACGATTAAATGCCATCCTTCCATTACATGCAACAAATAATTATGCTCATTTTCTAGTACACGCAATGCAGGTAAATCAAACTTGAACTTCTTCTCTTTCGCCACCGATTCCGCACCTCACCTTTAAAAGTTTAGAAACTTTTTCTTCAATGCATATTCAACGAGTTCAGGACGACTTTTCAGCTGAAGCTTTTCCATAATTTTAGATTTATGTGCTTCCACTGTTTTAACCGATATATATAGTTTTTCTGCAATTTCTTTATTGCCATACCCTTTTGCTACAAGTGGTAAAACTTCGATTTCACGCTTAGACAGAATTTTGTATGGGTCTGTTTCTATGCCATCTCCATCTTTTTTGACGAACTCTCGGACGAGTGACGTCGCCATTGTTGGGTGGATGTACGTCCCCCCTTCATGGACAATACGAATTGCATCGAATAATTCTTCGTCTGGAGAGTTTTTCAAGACATAACCTGATGCCCCATTTTTCAAGACGTGAAATAAATATTCCTCATCGTCATACATCGTTAAAATAAGAATTTTAGTTTCCGGAAAATCCTCTTTAATTTTCCCCGTTGCAATGAGACCGCTTTCCCCGGGAGGCATACTTAAATCCATCAGTAGCAGATCAGGACGATGCTTGGCGACTAAATTATATGCCTCCAAGCCATCTGCGGCAGTTGCCACGACTTCCATATCGTTTTGAAAGTTTAAAATGTGCATAAACCCACTACGAACGACTGCGTGATCATCTGCAATTATGATTTTCAATCGTCGATCACTCCTTTGTTAATGGTATTTCTAGTCGAACAATAGTGCCTTTCCCTAATTCAGAAAGGATGATAATATCCCCTCCAACTAGCGCAGCTCTTTCCCGCATGCCATACAAACCTAGTCCAGTACCCCTCGGATCATTGGCATTCAAATCAAAACCTTGCCCTTCATCAACAACATGCAATTTCAAGTAGCCACCCTTCTCAAATAGACGAACGGTAATTTCATCTGTATTTGCGTATTTCAACGCGTTAAACACAGCCTCTTGGCAAATTCGATACACAACCGTTTCAATTTCCCCGCCATATCTTTTTGACTGAAGCTCAGAAGTAAAGTGGACAACTAACCCATAATTTTTTTCAATCCATTTAAAATGTGTTCTAAACGCTGCCTCAAGCCCCAAATCATCTAAGGTCGCAGGGCGTAATTCAACGGAAAGGTGACGAATATCATCTAATAGTCTCATCAGTGAGCCTTCTGTCTGTTGAACTTTCTTCATTACCTCTGTATCGATATTCATATATTTCAACACACGTAATTCAACCAACGAGCTCAGCATTTCCTGTGCCACACTATCATGAAGCTCCCGAGAAATCCTTTTCCGTTCATCTTCCTGTGCTTTTATAATATTTTTCATCATCATTTTTTGGTTTAGTGATTCCTGCGTTTTATATTGCTTGGTCAAATCGCGAAGCATGAAAACACGGATACCATTTTCTTCATCAATGGTCTGGTAGCTACCCGTATACGGAGTAACTCCTTTGCCTTTCGTATCCAAGTATACCTGGAAAGAGCTTAAATCCTGTTGCGGGTTTTTGATATAACACGCCAAGCATGTTTGCAGCTCCTGCTCACTTGTATACCCTTTACAAGACAAACAAATGGCCTCATTATCCCCCACCGCTATACGGTCAAGTACTTCAGGATCTAGAATAAGCTCGGCAGCGCTATTCATCGAAATCACCTTTCGATAACGATCAAAAAAGAAGATAGGTTCAGCTGAATTGTTATACATCTTCAGTAACAAATCAGATAACTGAAAATCTGCTAGGCGTATCAATCCTTCACCTTCTCCCTGTTGTAAAACGGACCAAAATTCGAACCGATTACTTCTTTAAAATTCTCAAATTCTTGTGATGATAATTTCTTCCCGTCACGATATCCGACGAGTAATACACCTTTAACCCAATTATATTTATATAAAGGAATTGCACCGAAACTCTTTAATCCTTCCGAAACGACAATTGGATAATTGTACAAGTTTCTCTCCTCGAGCGTTTCTTCCACATCCTCCACCAGAAACGGCTTACCCGTCTTGAAAACATGTCCGGCAACACCTTTTCCGGTTTGCAAAACTATCCTTCGATAACGCTCACTTTGATTGCCCGTTACAAACTTCCATTTTAGTTCAAAATGGCGTTCAGCTGATTGTACAAGCGCCACTCCAACAAAATCGAAACCAAATTGGGCTCTTAAACATTCGATTTCTTCTTGGTATTTAAAACCATTTAATTCGTCCATAATCTATACTCCCTACATAGAAAAAAAAGGCTGTTGCGGCCTTTTCTCTCCATCAATTCACTTTATTCTTTCTATATAGGATATAGCTTCTTCCAACATAATTCAACGGAACACTCCAAACGTGAACAAGCCTTGTAAAAGGCCACATTGCAAAAATAAGAAATCCAGATAATACATGTAACTGAAAAGCGACTGGAACAACTGACATCAAATTTGCCTCAGGACGTAAAATAAGCAACGAACGGAACCACACCGAAATCGAATCACGATAATCAAAATCAGGCTGTGCAGCAGTTGTTGCAACCACACTGTAAATCCCTAAAAATACAATCAGTAATAGTAATGTATTGACGATTAAATCAGAAGCAGACGACAACTTACGAACATTTTTCAGCATAAAACGTCTAGCCGTCAAAATAAGCATACCTGCAAGCGTGACAAATCCAAAGAATCCTCCAACCCAAACAGCTCCCATATGGTACAAATGGTCACTCACACCAAGTGCACGAGTCCATTCCTTAGGGATACCAAGTCCTACAACATGACCGGCAATAACGGGAATGATTCCTATATGGAATAACACACTTCCAATCATTAATTGCTTTTTCTCGATAAATTCACTAGATTTTGCCGTCCAACCAAATTTGTCGTTACGATATCTAAATATATGTCCCACAATAAATGTCACTATACAAACATAAGGGAAAATGACCCATAAAAACTGATTAGTCATTGGCTGGTTCCTCCTGACGGATACAAGACTTAAATGTTTCCCTCATCCCCTTAATCAAATGGAAGTAAGGGCTATTATGCTTCTCAAGTGCTTTCATCAAATTGTACGATCCATCCTCCATAACCGCTAGAAGCATCGAAAAACTTTGTTGTGCTCTTGGATCACCTAACCACTCAGCTGCATAAATGAACTCACACATGAGCGGTAAAAAATCAGATAGTTCTCCATCTGGCATATTCAAACCAAACATTTCATACAATACTTTCAGCTTCGCCAACATCTGACCACGTTCTTTAGCATCTGCATACTTCACATAGGTCATGAATAATGTTGTTTCTGTTTGAAAGTCAAACGTATACGTATACATCTCCTGAATTTCATCAAGACTATAATCATGCATCAAATCCCAAAATACTTTAATATCAGCATAAGCCGGGTCGGAAGAGTCAAATGACTCCTCCAATACCGACGGATGAAATGTAAGCTTTTCAGGATAAGACAACTGATCTGCAAAGAAACCAAAAGTTTGCTTTACTTCGTACAATTTCTTCAGATCAATCACGCCAGATCCCCCCGTAGAAGTTCTCTTCATAAATTTCCTTACCTGTTTTCGTTGGTACTGCTGGACTACAACCATCACAATCGCCATTTTCGCCCATACCCGTGTAGCTAAATTGACTTGGTGATGATGATGGATCCATTGCGTAATCTCCTGCCATATCTGTATAACCAGCAGATCCTTGAGAACGATACATATTCATATGACCTTCTTTATGAGCAGTCGGAATGACAAAGCGATCCTCATATTTTGCAATCGCAAGCAAACGATACATCTGCTTTGTTTGTTGGGCCGTAAGTCCAACCCGCTCTAGACGCGACTCATCAAATTCTTTCCCAGAAGACATGGCACGCATATAAGAACGCATCATAGCCATTCTTTGCAAGCCTTGCTTCACAGTTTCGGCATCTCCAGCTGTCAACATATTCGCTAGGTATTGAATCGGTATACGCATTTCATCAATTGCTGGGAAAATCATATCAGGATTTTTGATAGAATCTTTCCCTTCAAAATAGTTCATGATTGGGCTAAGTGGTGGCACATACCAAACCATCGGTAGCGTTCTGTATTCTGGATGAAGTGGGAATGCCAGCTTATACTCGATTGCTAGTTTATAAACGGGCGAGTTTTGTGCAGCCTCAATCCACTCTTCCGATATGCCATCTTTTCGTGCTTGCTCTATAACCGCTGGATCATTTGGGTCTAAGAACAAATCACATTGTGCTTTGTACAAATCTTTTTCATCCGGTGTCGAAGCTGCTTCTAGTACACGGTCAGCGTCATAAAGAAGAACACCCAAATAACGAATACGACCCGTACATGTTTCAGAACAAACCGTTGGTAGACCAGATTCAATACGTGGGAAGCAGAATGTACATTTCTCTGCTTTATTTGTTTTCCAGTTGAAGTACACCTTCTTGTACGGGCAACCCGTCATACAATAACGCCATCCGCGACATGCGTCTTGGTCAACAAGGACAATCCCATCCTCATCACGCTTATAGATTGCGCCAGAAGGACAAGATGCCACACAGCTTGGATTTAAACAGTGCTCGCAAAGACGTGGCAAGTACATCATGAATGCCTGTTCAAAGTTGAATTTTATATCCTCTTCAATCTTTTGGATATTCGGATCTGTCGGTCCAGTAATATGTGCCCCTGCTAACTGATCTTCCCAGTTCGGTCCCCATTCCAGGTCCATATATTCCCCTGAAACAACTGATTTTGCACGTGCAACAGGTGTATGCTTACTATCACCTGCCATCGTTAATTTTTCATAGTCATAAGTCCATGGCTCGTAATAATCCTTCATTTCCGGCATGTCTGGATTATAGAAAATTTTACCTAATGCAATTTTCGATAGTTTAGAACCCGACTTCAATTCCAATTTTCCATTGTTCAGTTTCCAGCCGCCTTTATAAAGCTCTTGGTCTTCCCAACGTTTTGGATAGCCAATTCCCGGCTTTGTTTCTACGTTGTTAAACCACATATACTCGGCACCTTCACGGTTCGTCCAAGTAGTTTTACATGTGACACTACACGTATGACAGCCAATACATTTGTCAAGATTCATAACCATTGCAACTTGTGCTTTAATCTTCAAGCCAGTTTACCTCCTTCATCTTGCGGACTGCGACGTAGACATCCCGCTGATTTCCGATTGGTCCATAATAGTTAAATCCATAACTTAACTGCGCGTAACCACCGACCATTTGTGTTGGTTTCATATGAATACGTGTAGGCGCATTATGACTACCGCCGCGTTCTTCCGTAATTTCAGAGCCAGGTACTTGAATATGCTTGTCTTGTGCGTGATACATGAACATCGTACCTTTTGGCATTCTATGACTGACAACTGCCCGTGCCGTTACAACACCGTTTCGATTGTAAACCTCCAACCACTGGTTATCGTCAATATCATGCTCTTCCGCATCCTCGTTGGAAATCCATACTGTAGGACCCCCACGGAATAGCGTTAGCATATGCTGGTTATCTTGATAGGTCGAGTGAATATTCCACTTACCATGCGGTGTCAAATATCTTAGTACAAGAGAATCCTGTCCGCCGATAATTTGCTTATCACGTGGTCCAAATACCATTGGTGGTAATGTTGGTTTATAGACCGGCAATGCTTCTCCGAAATCAAGGAATAGCTCGTGATCAATATAGAAATGCTGTCTTCCTGTCAGTGTTCTGAATGGCACCAGTCGCTCGATATTCGTTGTAAATGGTGAATATCGACGTCCCATCTTATTAGATCCACTAAACACGGGTGTCGGAATAACTTCACGAGGCTGTGCGGTAATACTAGCAAACGTAAAACGTTCCGCAGCTCTGTCTGCCGAAATATCTTTCAACTCAACGCCTGAATCTTGTTCTGCTGCTTCATATGCCTTTTGCGATACTCGACCATTTGTTGCAGATGATAATGTCAGCATTGCTTCAGCAGCATGTTTCGCTGTATGCAATTTCGGCAATCCATTTTTGATGGTTTCATCAAAATAAGTGCCGTTGATGCCTTTCATCATTTCGTATTCTTCTGCAACAGAGAAGCTAACGCCATGCGCACCGACTTTTCCTGTTGATAATAAAGGACCGAGAGTGACGTATTTATCGTAAACTTTCGTATAATCACGCTCGACAATTGTCATACCAGGCATTGTTTTCCCTGGAATCGCTTCGACTTCGCCTTTTCTCCAGTCTTTCACTTCGCCATAAGGCTGAGCAATTTCCTGAATAGAATCATGAGCCAGTGGAGTCGTGACAAGATCCTTGTAAACGCCTGGCAGATGAACTTTCGCCATTTCCGAGAACGTCTGCGCAATCGAGCGATAAATATCCCAGTCCGAACGTGATTCCCATAGTGGGTCTACTGCCGGGTTAAATGGATGCACAAAGGGGTGCATATCCGTTGATGAAAGATCCACTTTCTCATACCAAGTTGCTGCTGGAAGAACGATATCTGCATACATCGGAGTTGCTGTCATACGGAAATCCAGTGCAACAAGTAAATCAAGCTTCCCTTCCACTTCATCACGCCATACCATTTCTTCTGGTTTTACCTCATCATTTGGAGAAGCTAGCAAACCATCAGATGCTCCGAAAAGGTGTTTCATGAAGTATTCCTGTCCTTTTGCAGAACTAGAAACTAAGTTAGAACGCCAAATGAATAGTGAGCGTGGGAAGTTTTCCGGTGCGTCAGGGTCTTCTACAGCGAATTGCAAGTCGCCCGACTTTAATTGTTCAAGTGTGTGGCCGACAATTTCTTGTGTTGTCGTTTTCCCTAATGCCGCTGCTTCTTCAGCAAATAGTAAACTATTCTTATTAAACTGCGGATAGGATGGTAGCCAACCTAGTCTTGCAGCCAAGACATTATAGTCAGCTGGATGCTCATAACGCGCTTTTCCAGCAGTTGGTGACATTAGCACTTCTGCTCCAGCTTCCTCGTACTTCCACTGATTCGTTGCATAGTAGAAGAATGACGTTGCATTTTGTAGACGTGGTGGCGCTTGCCAGTCTCTCGCAAAGGCAATCGTGCTCCACCCTTCAATCGGACGACATTTTTCCTGACCAACATAATGTGCCCAGCCGCCGCCATTGACACCTTGGGAAGCTGTCAGTGTTACTAGATTTAAGATTGATCTATAAATCGTGTCACTATTAAACCAGTGATTAATACCGGCCCCCATAATAATCATGGAACGACCACCCGTATCGAGGGAGTTCTGTGCAAATTCACGTGCAATTTGTGTCACAAGCTCCGGTTTAACGTTAGTGATTTTTTGTTGCCAAGCTGGTGTATAAATGGAGTCAACATCGTCATAGCCAGTCGCTTCTAAATCACTGCCGATACGACGCACGCCATATTGACTCAGCATTAAATCGTAAACAGTTGCGACAAGTCTTTCTGTCCCATCTGCAAATGTTACTTTTTTCGTAGGAATCGGACGCTTAAATGTCCCATTCGCAATATTGTCAAAGTAAGGGAAGACCATTTCTGTCCACTCTGCACCATGATCTGCAACAGATAATGCAGGTTCAACGCGCGTCCCATCTGCGTTATCAAGAATTAGATTCCATTTAGCATCCTCTTCCCAACGCTGCCCCATTGTACCGTTCGGAACGATGATTTCGTCCGTTGTTTCATCGAAAATAACCGGTTTCCATTCTGCGTGTTCTGAAGCGCTACCAAGGTCACTAGCCCTTAAGAAACGACCCGCTTTGTATGACCCTTCATGCTCATCCAGCATAATTAAGAACGGCATATCCGTATATTGCTTCGCATAATTGAGGAACATTGGCTCTTTCCGTTGCTCATAGAATTCATCTAAAATAACATGCGTCATCGCTTGTGCAACGGCTGCGTCCGTACCAGGATTTGCAGCAATCCAATCATCAGCATGTGTCACACTTTCTGCATAATCCGGTGCAACAGATACAACCTTTGTACCTTTGTAACGAACTTCCGTCATGAAGTGTGCATCTGGTGTTCGTGTCAGTGGTACGTTAGATCCCCACATAATAATATATCCTGCATTAAACCAGTCACTCGATTCAGGAACGTCTGTCTGCTCACCCCAAATTTGTGGAGAAGCTGGCGGTAAATCTGCATACCAGTCATAAAAACTAAGCATTTCCCCACCCAAAAGGGAGATGAAACGTGCACCTGACGCATAACTAACCATCGACATTGCCGGAATCGGTGTAAACCCGGCGATGCGGTCTGGACCATATTTTCGGATTGTATAAATGAGTTGTGCGGAAATAAGCATCGTAGCATCGCGCCAATTGACACGGACATGTCCACCTTTTCCACGGGCTTTTTTGTATTCATTCGCTTTTTCGGGATCTTCCACAATGCTTGCCCATGCTTTCACAGGGTCCTTCATTTCAGTCAATGCTTGACTCCACATCCGCCATAGTTTCCCTCGAATATAAGGGTACTTCACGCGAAGTGGACTATATTCATACCAAGAAAACGAAGCACCACGCGGGCATCCACGAGGCTCAAATTCAGGCATATCAGGACCACAAGAAGGGTAATCAATCTGTTGGTTTTCCCAAGTAATAATGCCGTTTTTCACAAACACTTTCCAACTACATGATCCGGTACAGTTGACACCATGTGTTGTACGTACTACCTTGTCATGCGACCAACGTTGACGGTACATATTCTCCCAATCTCGGCTTTTCTCTTCTAGAATTGACCAATTCCCTGAGTAGCGTTCAATGGGTTTGAAGTATCGTAGTCCACTTTTCAGTACACTTTTTTTCTTCATCGAGAAAACTCACTCCTTTTCAGAATAATGAACCAATGAGGGATTACATCATTACGTTCATTCATATACCCCTAATTCTATAGATTAATCCAATACCTTCCTATTAGGGAAAGTCCTATATCACATATGGAGTTCCCTCATTCGACAATAAAGAAATGCGGAGGGCGCCCGTTTAGATGCACGGGTGCCCAGAGCTAGACAAAAAAAGCTACCCGAGGGCAGCTTTTTTGAATATTACTTATTAGATTGCAGCACGTACTCGATCGAATAGAACGTTATTTTCAAGGTGGACATGTTCAAATGTGTCTTTTTCAAGCTGCGCAAGACGAGCGTAGACAACACGGTAAGTACCACAAGCTTCTGCTGGCGGAGTGTAGTTATTTGTGAGATCACGAATTTCAAATAATAATTCACCGGCATGCTCGTGCTCTGCTTCTAATTCCATCACATGTGGTTTAACTTGTTCTTTTAGTTCTGGTGTCGGATTTTCTAAAAATTCTAGAATGACAGGGAATACATTTTTGTCTTCGTCAGCTGTATGCTCTAAAAGCTCTGCACGTAATTCTTTGAAAATTTCTTGGATGCGCACTAGATGTGGATGCTTTTCTCCATGAACCTTAACGACTTTCGTAATATACGGTGCAAGCTGTGGCAATTCTTCACGAAGACCTGCATGGTAATTTTCTTGAATGTAAGAGACAAGCGTGCGATTGCCGAATGAAGTCGGGTGTGCGCTTCCAACCTGCTCTCTTTTTTCTTCTATTTTTTGAATACTTACCAATACTTCTTCCGGATTTAAATTACGGTCTTCCGCTGCATCTTTCAACGGAATTTTTCCTCCGCAGCAAAAATCGATACGAAGACTCCTAAATAGATCCGCACTTTGTGGAAGTGCTGTGACGATATCGCAAACTTGTGTTTCAAGCGTTAGTTGACTCATAATCGTGTTCCTCCCCTAATCAATTTTTAGTGAGAAGCATTCTCACCAATAAGTATACGTTCCTACTGCCATTGTTCCTACTAGGGATTCCCCTAGATATCCATAACGACGTTTCTCAATACGTACTACACTTACTTTTTTTACTACCTCTATCATAATGGACGCGAATATAAGGGAATGTGATATATATCACATTTCAGCTATTGTCATGAATTTTTCACAAATGAAAAAGCGTACACGATTAGTAGCGTGTACGCTTTTTGAATTATAGATCATCAAAACCATTCAAATCACTAGTTTTCACATACTGTCTTGAAGTTTGCTCAAAGAAGTCTGTTTTCGTTTCATCGAAGCTGTCGACGTAGGCACGGATCCATTTCATTGGATTATCGGTGAATTCCGGGTAAATTTCGCTGAGTCCAAGCATGCGCAGCATTTTATTGGCACGGTATTTCACATAGCCTTCCATTTCAACTAGGTCGATGCCGTCAATATCAGCTAACACATAACGGCTCCATGCAACTTCCTGTTCGACAGAGTGCTTGAATTGGTCGTAAATCCATTCAGTGAATGCATCTGTATTCAGTTCTGGATTCTCCGCAAGTGCCGCACGGAAAACATCACTAATCGCCTTACCATGCTGCAATTCATCACGGTTAATATACGAAATCATAGTCGATGTGCCGACCATTTTCTGATTGCGCGCTAAGTTGTAGAAGAAGGCGAAGCCGCTATAGAAGAATAAACCTTCCAGTAACGTTGTATAAACCATCGCTTTTAAAGCTGATTCAATCGTTGGCGTTTCTGCAAATTCATTATAAACATCAACAATCCGCTCGTTACGACGCATAAGCACTTCATCTGTGCGTCCCATTTCAAACGATGCTAGCTGTTTGTCGAGCGTCGTTACGGAGGATAATACATAGGCATAGCTATGATTATGCTCACTCTCCTGATCCGCAATGGTGGCCATCAGCGATTTAACAGAGGGATCTGTCGTGTACTGGGCAATTTTTGCTGCGATATCTGTTTGTGGACCATCAAGCGTTGCCAGCAATCCAATAATTTTAAGGAATGCATCCTGTTCCGGCTTTGTCAGCGACGAAAATTGCTTAACGTCCTGTGTCATATCGACTTCATTGGCCGTCCAAAATAGTGACCGAATTCGTTGTCGCAATGTATAGAAATGTGGATGTGCGAGGTCATTCCAGTTAAGAATCCCACTCGCTTTGCCACCAAAAATAGCTGTTGATTTATTTGGGTTTGCAGGTTCTAGTACCTTTACTCGTGTAAGTTTTTCCAATGCTTGATGACCCCTTTCGACCATTCGATAACAGTTGAATGTTGTACGCCACGTGGGCTTTGTTCAATTTTTAATGGCTCATAAGTCGATGCATAAAACCGGGCCAATTTCACAGCGGCGTGGCAAAATAGTGCATCGCCGCCGAATTGGGTGTCCCCCGTTCCAAAAACATAGACATTGTCCGGTTTATAACCAACGTCAGCAACGAAATCCTTTACTTCATCAGGCGTTGCACCTTGGTCCCACGTAAATGAGCCGATAATCATCGCATCGAAATGACGGGGATTCGGCATAATGCCCCCACCAATTCGATACGTCGTTACGTCGACATTTTCCTTGACCAATATTTCCTCAATCATGTCAGCAACTTCTTGCGTATTCCCACTCCAAGAAGCGTAGGCAATTAGGAATGACACCATTCGCACTCTTCGATATCTGTCGCGGTTGACCGCGTGTAGTATGTTGTTTTCATACCAGACTTCCATGCTTGCACGTGAAGGTCGAGAAGCACTGAAGCACGAATCGAGTTCGGTACATACAGGTTGAATGAAATCGATTGGTCAATATGGCGCTGTCTTGCTGCATTTTGTTTAATCGACCAACGTTGATCGACAATATAGGCTGAGCGGCGATAGACGTCATAGGTATTGTGATTAAGATCAGGCGCGACGACAGGCAATTTATAGTCTTTCTTTTCTTCATGATAGAACGGCTTAAAGATTGGATCGATGGACGCCGTTGACCCTGCAATAACAGACGTCGAGCTATTCGGTGCAACTGCCATTAAATAGCCGTTACGCACACCATTCGTTGCCACATCGATACGCAGTTCACGCCATTCCTTCGAATCATAGCCCTTGTTTTCGAAATAAAATCCGGATTGCCAATCAGAGCCTTCAAATAAAGGATAAGCCCCTTTTTCCTTTGCCAGTTCCGCAGAAGCTTTGATTGTTAGAAAAGCGATTTTTTCATATAGTTTATCGGCGTAATCCACCGCTTCGTCAGATTCCCATTGAATGTTTTGTAGTGCCAGCAAATGATGCCAGCCGAATGTTCCGAGACCGATTCCACGATAACGAGAATTTGTCCGCTGTGCTTGAACGACAGGAATTTTATTCAAGTCAATCACATTATCGAGCATCCGCACTTGGATTGCGATAAGTCTTTCCAAAACGCTTGCCGGAACAGCTTTTCCTAGGTTGATAGATGATAAGTTACACACGACGAAATCACCAGGCTTAGAACGTGTCACGACGACATCATCTTCTAATGTGACCGATTCAAATTTCGTTGCGCTCATGTTTTGCATGATTTCTGAACACAAGTTTGAAGAATAAATCATTCCTTCATGCTTGTTTGCATTGGCACGATTGACTTCATCGCGGTAGAACATGAACGGCACGCCTGTTTCGAGCTGGCTACGCATAATGCGTTTCATCAGATCGATAGCAGGAACGGTTTCTCTGCTTAGCGTTGGATGGTTGACACATTCCTCGTACTTCTCTCGGAAAGAACCTGTCCCTTTTGTTTCATCATAAAAGTCCTCAAGAGAGTAGCCCATAATTGTACGCACTTCATGCGGATCAAATAAATTCCAATCACCACGTGCTTCGACTTGTTCCATATAAACATCCGGCAGGCAAACACCTGTAAAAATATCGTGCGCACGCAGACGGTCGTCTCCATTATTTAATTTCAAATCAAGGAATGTGAAAATATCTTTATGCCAAACATCAAGATAAACAGCAATAGCACCTTGACGTTGACCAAGCTGATCAACACTTACTGCCGTATTATTTAGCTGCTTGATCCACGGGAGGACACCACTCGACGCCCCCTTGAATCCTCGAATAGAGGCACCGCGGCTTCGTACTTTCCCCATGTAAACGCCAATACCGCCACCATATTTCGACAAGTTCGCAACATCGGTATTACTGTCGTAAATACCTTGCAAAGAATCGTCGACTGTGTCGATAAAGCAGCTCGATAGCTGACCATGCGGTTTCCCAGCGTTCGACAATGTTGGTGTTGCCACTGTCATGTATAAGTTACTCATTGCCCAGTATGATTCCGCCACTTTATCCAGACGATTTTCAGTCTCATCCTGCATCAGCGTCATTGCAATGATTAGCCAACGCTCCTGTGGAAGTTCAACTGATTGGTTATTGTAATCAACCGCAACATAGCGGTCCATTAGTGTTTTTAATCCGATATATGTGAATAGCTTGTCCCGCTCTGGTTCAATCAAATGACCCAGATGTTCAAGATCTTTTTGAGAATATTTTTCTGTTAGTACAGGCGTGTAAAGTCCTTGCTTAACAAGACTGACAACATTACTAGCGAAGTCTGTATAGACTTTCGCACCACGCAGCTGCTCCTGACGAGCGTACACATCATGAAGGTGGATACGCGCTGCAACAAATGTCCAATAGGTCGCTGCCTCATCCAAATTACTCAATGATTCTAACGTCATTGCCTTCGCCCATTCGGACTCAGATCCCTCAGGATATTTCTGTTGCCAGCGTTCACCCGCAACAATAAGTGCTTCGATTTGCGCTACTCCAAATTCACTTTGTAATTCATCCAATAGTCGATCAGTGTTGGTTTTTGCCATTTTAATTGTCATCATGACCAGCTCCTTTTATGTATGTATTGTTATTTTTATTCAAAAATCGACAGCTCCACCAAATCGGTAGAGCTGTCGCTCATGGGTTTGTTGTTGAAAACAGAATAGCATTGTCAAAAAAACAGACGTAACCTATTCGTTTCCACCTCTTAACCCCCGAAGAAAGTGTCGCTTGGCGATGAAGGGCAGGTCTACTGGCTCACGCTTCGTTCTTCCTACCTTACCTTCCCATAGAATTCTCCACAGTGGCTTATACGGCGGTCGTCAGCGTTTACAGTTGCGGGGACAGCTCCATAATTACGGATTCCCTTTCAAACCGATGTCGGTACCTTTTCATCGCTCCATACTATATATAGTGCCTCGTTTTCTTTCTATACCCTAACATGTTGTGGTTCACACGTAAATAGGCAGAAAGTTCCCTCACTCACTAAACAGGTGCTTATCCACATATCCACAGTTAACTTTTCCACATTCTCACAACCGTCTTCATCGGCATTGTTCTAGACATCTTTAAAGTTATAAACAAAATTGCAAAAATCTAAAAAATTATCTTCATATTGTTTAGATTAGCTAGATTTTTTATTTCATTTTTCTACACTATAAAACACCAGCGTTGCTTCAGTGCAGCTTCTGGTGTTGCATCATGGAGATATACTTCTATCCGCCTCACGATAGAATGCGACAAGTTTCCCGGTTCTATTAATCCTTAGAAAACCTGTACCGCAAGCTACTACATTTTGCGGCACAGGTTTTGTTTAATTATTTTTTACGTTCGTTGTTTTTTTCGGGGTTCCTATCCCGAGTCTCAGTACGATCTGGAAGGTCATTAAAAAAGTCGTTTCCGAATTCGACGCTATCGATTTCCCGATCTCGATCTCGGGTTTCCCTATCTCGACGGTCCTGTTGATCCAATCGATTTTGTCGGTCCGGATTTCTGTCTTCCCTCATGTAAAAGCACTCCCTTTTCATAGTTAAGCGAATCTTATCAATCCACCTACAAGCAATAGGATTTCCTACACCTAGAAATATATCCTCATTTCTTCATTACCAACTTACACCATCATTGAATGCCTAAGGGAACGTCACGATCCAGCCAGTCATTCAGCACTTTTATCAACGTATTTTCCGTAATCAGGGACAGCGATGCGGTCAAACTCTTGCACAAGCCTTTGCAAACTGTCTCTTAACAGGTCACCAGCCATCGGTAACCCATGCCCCGTTATTGCAACAGCAGGTTTCAATGCTTCTAATTTCTCCACGGATTCCCGAGAAGCTTCCCAATCGGTCGTTAAATAACGCGGAGGTCCACTAATTTCCTGTTCTTGAGTTAATACCTTATAAAGGTATTCTTGCTTAACCGTTACAAAAGCGTCACCCACAATAAGGGCCTTATCCTTTTCCCTGAACAGTGAGACATGTCCGGGAGAATGTCCGGGTGTATGAATCCATCGAAATTCTGGTAGATAGGGGACAGTTCCATCTTTAGAAAGAGGATGTACATGATTTCCTAGTTGAATCGCCTCAATCGGAAAAATGGGCGACATTTTGGAAATCATCCCCCCTTCCACGCTGGAATCGGGTTTGGGATAACTCTTCTCGCCAGTCAGAAAAGGAAGTTCTAGTTCATGGGCATATACGGGTACGTCCCAGTGTTTCACTAATTCAATAATTGAACCTACATGATCAAAATGCCCATGAGTTAAAATAATGGCAGCTGGACGACTATTAGCGCCAAAACGTTTTTCAGTAATAGAGATGATTTTATCAGCTGAATAAGGCATACCCGTATCAATTAAAACAAATTCCCTTTCACCTGGATGCCCGACTAATACAATGTTCACGATTTGTACGGTATAGCTGTATAAATCCGGAAGAACCTCCGTCCCGTTTCCACTTTCTACTGATGTTGCAGGGATGAATTTATAATCCTCTCCGTAAGATAAATTGTTATCCAAAATTCTTCCTCCTTCATGACCTAGATCCTCATTAGCTTATTACGAGACCTACTTTTTATACCACTTGCTAAAGATTGAATTACCACGAAAAAAATGAGGTCAATAGCTTATTTACTTCTTAATCCAAAGTGGCGCAATTTTATATCACAAAAACAATAACTCATACAATTGAATTTGTATCTTTTCACATAGTTACCGTATAGATAACTAAAAGTTACACATCGTACACGTTAGAACCAAAAAATATCAGTAAGAGGAGTGTTTTTATTGGGCATTATGAATGGTAATCCTCAAGATGAACCGATGCATTACGGAGAAATAATAGGCATATGGGCATTTATTGGGGCAAACAATGGATTAATCAGTGGGTATGAGGCGTTTGTTAATCACGCAGGTGATGAAGAACTAATCAAGCTCCTTGAAGGATCCATCAAAATGATGAAAGCCGAATGTAAGGAAATCGAACAGGTTTTAAAAGATAATGGCATCGCTCCACCCCCTTCTTTACCCGGACGTCCCAAGGCGAACGCTGAAGAAATTCCCGCTGGTGCGAGGTTTTCAGATCCTGAAATTAGTGCCGCTGTGTCCATAAATGTCGGGCAAGGGCTTGTATCCTGCAGCCAAGTAATGGCTCAATGCCTCAGAGAGGATATTGCAACGATGTTCGGAAAATATCATGTTGAACGAGCACTGTTCGGCCTAAAGCTGTTGCGATTAAATAAAGAAAAAGGATGGATTATTCCACCACCGCTTCATCGTGAATAAAAAAGATTATTACCGATTGTTGTCATGTGTTTATCATTCACGCATAATCACTTTAGGTAACTCATTGACACTTACACGTCGTTTTGCTATATTCACATACAATATCATTGACGAAGAGAGTAGCAATTATTTCTTTTTCAGCGAATCGGGGTCGGTGGAAGCCTGGTAAAGAATACTTGTGAAACGCACTTCGAAGATGCTTTTCTGAATGTAGTAGGGAAAGCCGGTGTCTCGCCGTTATGAAGAAGCGGCCTTATACGGGCAATCTGAGTGGTACCGCGGAAGCACAGCTTTCGTCTCATTAAATTTGAGACGGGGGCTTTTTTTATTGAAATAAATATGCGAGGAGTGTTGGCGATGAAAAAAGATATTTTGCAAGTGCTACAAAAATTTAGTCCGATTCTATTAAACGAAAGTATGCTTGAACGACCTATCCATACCAATTTAGGTGATTTAGCTTTACCTTGTTTTTCGCTTGCCAAGGAGCTTAGAAAACCACCCGTGGCCATCGCCGAGGAACTAGCAAAGGCAATTCATCATCCACTCATTTCAAAAGCACAAGCTGCTGGTGGATATGTGAATATTTTTGTTAATCGTTCTGTCATTACGGACTCATTACTAAAAACAATCCACACTCAATCAACGGCCTACGGTTCGAATAATGATGGCAATGGCGGAGTAGTCACGATTGATCTGTCTTCCCCTAATATTGCCAAACCGTTCTCCATGGGGCATCTCCGCTCCACCGTCATTGGGAACTCGATTGCTTTATTGCTCGAAAAGAATGGTTTCAAAACTGTCAAGATTAATTACATTGGCGATTGGGGAACACAGTTCGGCAAGTTGCTAACAGCATATCGTAAATGGGGCAGCGAACAAGAAGTTCAAAATGCCCCCATCGAAACATTATTGAAATTATATATTCGTTTCCATGAAGAAGCCGAGCTAGATAATTCGCTGAATGTTGAAGGCAGAGCTGCTTTCAAAGCCCTAGAAGACGGGGATGCGGAGGCGCTTGCACTATGGGATTGGTTCAAATCAGAATCATTGAAGGAATTTCAACGCATTTATGATTTGCTTGGGGTTACATTCGATTCGTATAACGGCGAAGCCTATTACAACGATAAGATGGAGCCAATTGTCGACGAGTTGAATGCCAAGAAATTGTTAATAGAATCGGACGGTGCATTAGTCGTAGAGCTAGAGGAAGGCATGCCACCTTGTTTGATAAAAAAATCAGACGGAGCAACATTGTATGCGACTCGCGATTTAAGCGCCGCTATTGATAGAAAAATAACGTATAATTTTGTGAAATCACTTTATGTCGTTGGCAATGAACAAAGTCTGCACTTCGCACAAGTGAAGCAGGTGCTTAGCAAACTGGGCTACGACTGGGCTGATACAATCGAGCACATACCTTTTGGACTCATTTTGAAGGACGGCACAAAGATGTCGACTCGTAAAGGAAAAATTGTTTTGCTAGAAGAGGTTTTGAATGATGCGATTGCACTTGCCCAGTCCACGATCGAAGCGAAAAATCCAAATGTGTTACATAAAGCGGAAGTTGCCAAAGCGGTTGGCGTCGGCGCAATTATTTTTAGCGACTTGAAGCAGCACAGAAAACACGACATCGAATTCAACCTAGCAAGCATGCTGCAAACAGAAGGCGAAACGGGTCCTTACATCCAATATGCATATGCGCGTGCCAGTGCTATGTTAAAGAAAGCTGGAGAAGCAACTTTGTTTACAGTCGATGAAGTAAATGATTTCGAATGGGAAATCATCAAAGTGCTTGAACAGTTCCCGTATAGTGTCCAACGTGCCGCAAATGAATTGAACCCTTCTATCATCGCGAAATATGCGATTGACCTTGCACAAGCTTTCAACTCATTTTATGGGAATGTACACGTACTGTCGGATGAGGCGCACAGATCGTATCGAATTTCGCTTGTCTCAAGTGTGGCAATTGTTTTGAAAGAAGCACTGAAGCTTTTAGGCATGCAAGCACCTGAGGAAATGTAATCGAAAACACCGGAATCCACATTGGACTCCGGTGTTTTATTATTGCTAACGAGCTTATTGCCGGCACGGATGTATTTATCACCGCCTCGCGACACTTTATCACCGCCATCGAGAGGTTTATCACCGTCTTAAGACACTTTATCACCGCCATGGGCAATTTCCCCTCCTAAAGGGCAGCTTTTACAGTCTTCCTATAGTAGCCGACCGTCAAGAAAGCAAACACTAAATAAATCAATCCGTACAAGCCCATCGCAATCGAAGCCGGCACAGTGATATCAGACATAAACATAAATGACGCGGCTTTAATGGCAAATATCGAATGTAGCAAACCTATGAGCAACGGCACGCCAAAGACAAATACTTGCTTACGGATAATGCCGCGCATAATGTCCTGCACTGTGAAACCTAGCTGACGCAAAGTTGCATAGCCTTGTTTCTCCTGCTCTGCTTCTGTCATTTGCTTGAAATACAGAATGCTACCTGTCGAGATTAGGAAGACAAGTCCAAGGAAGCCTGCGATGAAGATGAGCAAGCCATTGCCCTGTATTGACCTTTCATACATCGTGTAATAATCTACACCATACGCCCAAGTACCATCCTCCCTATTTTGGTTGCGGATATCTGAGGCAATAGCGAGTTGATCTTTGTCAGTGATATTGAACACCCGAACATTTTTCACAATATTGCTTGGATCCATCTCTTTTATACTTTCTGGAACCATCGTTTTTTTATACTGTTCAAAGTCAGCATTACTCACTACTAGTTGAGGTCCCCAACTTGCGTTCATAACATCTCCTTCGCCATATTTCACAGCGGTAAGTACTTTTCCTTTTTCACCACTAGTAATATACATCTCGAATGGCATCTTTATATCTTTTGCCAGAGCCCCCATGGATGCACTATGAAAAATGACGGATCCATCTTGTGGTGTTTCGACTTGAAGGCCCGCTTGTTGTAATTGCTCAGCATTTACAATATAGGTATTATAAATTGCTTCACTTCTGTCAAGAAATGCAGGAAAAACATCTTTTTCATAAGTCCCTTCCACTCCAAGTAATTCAATTGTTTCAGTTGTATACTCAATCCCACTTTCTTGTAAACCTGCTTCGAAATCCTCGACCGATAAATCATCAGCTGAAAACCATTTGGATGTTTCATCCTCAAACATGAAATCGAATGGCATTATATAACGCGCTTCTTTCTCTGTAGAGTAATAGAGTGAATACGAGCCTGCCAACATAGCAAGCGTCATCGCAGACAACACCGAAATAATTGTCAACGAGTTAGCATTGCCTTTCATACGATGCATGAGCGGCGCAATCGACAAACTGTTACTCAGTCCTAGATGTCCTTGCTTACGCACTCGAATTTGATAAAACAACCAACTAATTGTGACACGGAACACAAGATATGTTCCCAAAATGGTTGATGCAAGCACCGCTAACATATTGAACAATAGCATTGAAATCCCCGATACCAACATGCGGCCTGACAACCAATATCCGAAAACAATAAGCCCTATCCCGAGCAGAGCTAGTACAGCCGAAATAAGTGCTTTCGGCTTTTTCGGATGCTCTCCTTTTTTATCAGCATTGAATAAACTGAGGAGCGTGCTTCGATGAACAGTCAACAGCATTTGTATAGATGTCAGCGCAATAATCGCCACGAATACGACCATTGTTTGAATAACTGCCATGAATGAAAATGATACTGTAATGAACTCCTTGTACCCTATAAGTTTTACTAGTAAAAGTAAAAACAAGCGCGACACGAGCAGGCCTACACCAATTCCAATAATGAGCGCTCCTGTACTCAATAATACGTTTTCAGTAATTAACAGACGGGAAACCTTGCTTTTCGACAAGCCAATCAATTGATACAAACCAATTTCCCGGCTTCGCCTTTTCAAAAAGATGGCATTTGCATACACAACGAAAATACCCGCGATGAATAACAGAAGTATACCTGCTGCCAAAAATGCCGTGTCCATCTTGGCACCTGAGCCAGCACTAACTGCCTCATCGTATTGTAGCGTCGCAAAGACAAAGTACAACACCACACTTAAAATAAGCGCGAAAAAGTACAAATAATAATGCTTAATATTTTTCCGCATACTACGAATTACAAGGTCAAATAGTGTCAACGCTGTCACCCCCGAGAACGCCTTGAACGTTCAAGATGTCCTGGAAGAAAGCTTGTCGTGTTTTATCGCCACGATACAGCTCCGAGTAGATATTGCCGTCCTTTAAAAAGACAACCCGACTACAATAGCTTGATGCCACCGGATCATGTGTCACCATCATAATTGTGACACCACGCTTCTTATTGACATCCTCCATCGTGCCGAGCAATGATGATGCCGATTTAGAATCTAGCGCTCCAGTTGGCTCATCTGCAAATACCATCGATGGTTTATTAATAAGGGCACGCGCCGCAGATGTTCGTTGCTTTTGCCCTCCTGAAATCTCATGTGGGTATTTGTTGGCGAGATCCTTAATGCCCAGAATATCGGCAATACTGTTGAACTCCGCCTCTGCCACCCTTTTCTTCATTTTCCCTAGTGAAACGGGCAATAATATATTTTCCTTCACTGTCAATGTATCGAGTAAATTATAATCTTGGAATATGAATCCGAGCTTGTCACGCCGGAATGCGGATAGCTCTGCGTCCTTCATCTTGGAAATATCAGAACCCCCAATGAGGATTGCTCCTTCCGTCGCACGGTCAATTGTCGCAAGCACATTGAGTAATGTTGTCTTTCCTGCCCCAGATGATCCCATAATGCCGACGAATTCTCCTTCAACGACACGGAGATTGATTCCTTTTAATACTTGTTGAACATTGCCTCGCGCACCATATGATTTCCGCACGTTTTGTGCATGTAAAACGGTTTTATGTTGGTCCATCCTGTATGCCTCCCTATTTTTCATGTCCTTATCGTACCTCGGTTTGAAACTACAGTCGTGCGATTTGCATGACAAACTTGTGAGGTAATGTGACATTGTTGTCATGTTCGGCTTTTCACGCAAAAAAAACGTAAAAGCAGCTATCACTTTTACGGATTTTTTAGCCATTCTTACTCGGCGTTTGTATACTATCAAATTCATTTTCAGTCGGAAATATCATCGTTATCGTCGTACCCTGATTCACAATTGACTCTGCAGCCAAAGTGATGCCAAGCTTATCCGCCACTGTTTTTGCTAGATAAAGTCCGAGTCCTGTTGCGGCATTTTGAAGTCGTCCCGCCCCCCCAGTAAATCCCTTATCGAAAATGCGGGGAAGATCGTGCGATTTTATGCCTGGACCTTCATCTTTTATGGTCAGTGCAACGTTACCATTTGACTTGATACTAGTTAAGATGCAAATCGTACTGCCCGCACTGCTATATTTTACTGCATTCGTCAAGATTTGACGGATAATGAATCGACTCCATTTAACATCGGTTACTACCCTCGCGTCTTCCCCTTCAAATTCAACAGCAATATTTTTCTCCATACACCATGTAGCCAATTCCCGTACTTCCGCAGCGGCCAATCGTTGAATAGCAGTAGCTTCTACAAGATAATCCGATTCGAGGGTCGGCAGGCGAGATATATACAATTGTTGATCAATCAACAGATAGACGCGTAGCCATTCCGCTTCCAGTTTGCGAATAGCCGGATCTGTTCGATGAGCGTCAATTAGTAGTTTCATCGCGGTAAGCGGCGCTTTCACTTCATGTATCCAGGCAGCGGTATAATCACTTTCAATAACATTTGCCTGTTTAATAGTAGCCAATTTCTCTGAAAAGGATAACGCCGCTACTTGCAACACTTCCTTCGTTATTTCATCACGCTTAAAAGGGCTTTCTGGCAATGCTTCATGCCAATCAATCGTAGAACCACCTGTGAACGTGACTAACTCTTTTGTAAACGTCATTTCTTTTCTATACCGCCAATAAACAAATAGAATAAGGGCTATAATCAGTAAAATATTCACATACAACACAGACGAAAATTTCGTGTCGATTCCCTGATCAAGCCAAATTATCATATCTGCAAAGCCAAGTGACAACAAGAAAAAACTAATCCAGCTAGCCATATCTTTTAAATAACTTCTGAACATGTGGATAGTTGCCCCTTTCTAAACTGTGACCGCCATATAGCCGAGCCCTTTTTTCGTAACGATTGCTTCGCCAAGCTCAAGCTCTGTAAGCTTTTGACGCAATCGAGTCACGTTGACAGTCAGCGTATTGTCATTGACGAACCGTTCATCATCCCACAGTTTGCGAATCAAATCGTCACGCGATACAATCTCATCCGTCGATTGGACGAGTACTGCCAAGATAAAAAACTCGTTTTTCGTCAATTCCACTTCCGTCCCATCTTTTCGAATAATACCACGCTTCATATCAATGATTGCACCATTCCATTCCAGTACATCTGACGTCTCTTCCCCATAGGCATAGGTACGTCGTAAAATCGCTTGAACTTTCGCCAGCAACACATCTGTATGAAACGGCTTCTGAATATAATCATCCGCTCCCATATTCATCGCCATGACCATATCCATTGGATGATCACGGGATGATAAAAAAATGATGGGCACTTTCGACACTGCACGAATTTCACGGCACCAATGAAAACCATCGTAGGCAGGCAACTGAATATCCATCATCACCAAATGCGGCTTCTCTTGAACAAAAGCCCCCATAACATCATGAAAATCATCTGGTCCTGTTACATGAAGTGACCATTGTCCAAGCCGTTCTTTCAATGAATTAAAAATCGCGACATCATCCTCAACAATGAAAATCGTCATATCCATTTACGATACACTTCCTTCCCTTCGTCCATTCTAATTGAAATTGTTGCGACCGAGCAATAAATAGAGCGTATAATAGAAACAAGTGTAAATAGTGCAAAATTTAACGATTTATGATATACTGTATATACGAGGCATTGTTCCAGCAAGTATTGGAGCTAAATAGAGCTTCTTTTTTATTGAGTAGAAATTATTTTTTCATCTACTTTTAAAAATATTTTTCTTCTTTTAAAAACTACAGGAGGTACGTATGCTAAAATTTGAAAACGTAAGCAAAGTGTATGGTGATGGATTCCAAGCTGTAAAATCTGTCAGCTTTGATATTCAGCAAGGTGAATTTCTCGTGTTGATTGGACCAAGTGGTTCGGGTAAATCGACAACGATGAAAATGATTAACAAGATGGAACCACATACAAGTGGAACGATTTCTATCAACGGCAAAGATATCAATTCCTATAATCCGTCAGAATTACGTAGAAACATAGGCTATGTCATTCAACAAATTGGTCTTTTCCCCCACTATACCATCGAAAAAAACATCGCGATTGTTCCCCAACTAAAAGGCTGGAATCCTAAGGAAGTCAAAGCCCGTGTCAACGAGCTTCTCGATTTAGTCGGTCTTGATCCAGACATATTTGCCACACGCTACCCAAAGGAGCTTTCAGGTGGTCAACAGCAACGTGTTGGCATCGCAAGAGCTCTTGCAGGCAATCCCGACATCATCTTAATGGACGAACCATTCAGCGCATTAGATCCACTAACACGCGATCAACTGCAAGCAGAAGTAAGTGCATTGCACAAAAAGTTGAATAAGACATTTGTTTTCGTGACACATGATATGGACGAAGCGTTAAAAATGGGCGATCGTATTGCTATTATGAAAGACGGTAAGCTTCTACAGTTGGACACTCCAGAGAAATTACTACATGAACCAGCCCACGGCTTTGTAGAGGAGTTCATTGGGAAACATCGAATTACCCAAAATCCTGAACTCATGCCAGTTACCGAAATTATGTCGGAATCGGTCGTTACCTCTCTTCCTCAACGCTCTCCGGAAAAAGCACTTTCTCTTATCCGGCAGCGCAAAATTACAAGCCTTATTGTGGTCGATGATGACAATAAATTACTCGGAATTGTTTCCGCGTATGATTTGATTAAAAAACTAGATACTATTCAAGCGATTGATGAAATTATGGGGTCACGGGAGCCGTTCTTACACGAGGAAGCTACCGCTAAAGACGCTATTATTATGATGGATAACGCACCTTTAGGTATTATTCCAATCGTTGATAAACATCAAAAAATATTAGGTGTCGTGACACGAGGTTCACTGCTATCCGCTATGTCCAGCCAGTGGACAGAAACGGAGGAAAGCCAATGAATAACTTAACAATTTGGGAACAACTCGCTCAACAATCACAAATGAGATGGAAAGAAGTGCTTGAAGCAACTTCCGTCCATATTCAACTTGTATTTTTCTCGATGCTCATTGCCATCGCTCTTGGGATTACGCTCGGTATTTTGATTACTCGTGTTCCAAAACTCACAACAGTCGTACTTGGCGGTGCTGGTGTCATGCAGACGATTCCAAGTCTTGCCTTGCTCGGTTTCATGATCCCGATTTTTGGGATTGGTGTGAAAACGGCAATCGCGGCACTATTTCTGTACTCCTTGTTGCCAATAATTCGCAACACGTACGCCGGTATTAAAGACGTCGACAAAGCGACGACTGAAGCGGCGAAAGGAATGGGCATGACAAGTATGCAAATTCTATTTAAAGTGGAACTGCCATTAGCCCTTCCTGTCATTATGGCTGGTATTCGAACTGCCGCGGTCATTAACGTCGGGACAGCAACACTGGCAGCATTTATTGGCGCAGGTGGACTTGGAGATTTCATTTTCCTAGGTATTACACGTGGCATTGATGGTTTGATTTTACTTGGCGCAATTCCAGCTGCACTTCTTGCGATTGTACTTGAAACCCTCTTCGGTGCAATTGAAAAATGGACAACGCCGGAAGGATTGAAGTAAGTATGAAAAATAAATTCATCGTATTGATGCTGACACTACTTGTAGCCAGCATGCTGTCAGGCTGTATTTTCATCGAAAAAGATTCACTAACACTAGGCTCTCGAAACAATACAGAAAGCATTATTTTGTCCCATGTTATGGGGCAATTAATTGAACATAAAACAGATATTGAAGTCGTTTACAAAGAAAATCTCGGCGGCTCGAACGTCGTCTGGAATGCTATGTTGAATGGTCTCATCGATGTCATACCCGATTATACCGGGACAATTGTCGTCAACTATTACCATGAAGATCCTGGCACGGCCGAGGAGACACTCGCGACTACGAAACGACTTGTCAATGAAGATGGCATTATCGCCTTCGACACATTTGGCTTCAATAATACGTACACATTAGCGTTAGATGAATCAAAAGCCGAAGAACTTGGCGTCAAGACGTTCAGCGACTTCGCCAAAGTTTCCGAAGACTTCATACTCGGTGCTGTCTTTGAATTTATTGACCGACCAGACGGCTTGCCCGGCTTTCAGAATGAATATGGCTTGAAATTTAAAGACGTCAAAGGAATGGACCATGGTATTATGTACCGTTCCATCGGCGCCAAAGAAGTCGACGTCATCAACTCCTACACAACAGACGGTCAGTTACAGGATTACGACTTGCGCGTATTGGAGGACGATAAATCCTACTTCCCGCCCTACCATGCACTGCCGCTTGTACGAAAAGAAACACTTAAAGAGTACCCTGAAATTGAAGAGGTACTCAAGCAGCTAGCAGGCATGATCGACGAAGAAGCGATGCAGAAAATGAACGCTAAAGTTGATAATGAAGGCATGATGGTTGAAAAAGTGGCACAGGAATTTTTGATCGAGTCAGGGTTAATTGAAGAATGACGAAATGCGGAGCCGCACCTCTTGTTGAAGGGGTGCGGTTTTTTCACAGCGGTACGGGCGTTATGACCGGCATGAGCCACCTTATGACCGCCTTGCAAAATTGCCCCTTCCTCCTTTACGTTTTGCCGGCTACATGGTAGTGTTAAGTTAGCAAATTGTACACACTATATAGTTATTGAACGATGAATGGGTACCGATATCGGTTTAAAAGGGAATCCGGAAAATCCGGAGCTGTCCCCGCAACTGTTAGCGCTGACGACCGCCAAAGAAGCCACTGTGGAAATATCCATGGGAAGGCTGGCCGGAAGAATGAAGCGCAAGCCAGAAGACCTGCCCTCCATCGTCAAGCGACACTTTCTTCGGGGGTTGAGAGGTGGAAGCGAGCAGGTTCCCGCCATCAATCTGTCGTTCTGCGACTATCTTAAATGATGTGGACGGCCCTCTTCTGTTTCCAACGAATGATCCATGAGCAATAGCTCTACCGAAAAGGTAGAACTATTGCTTTTTTGTTTTGAAGAGCGAATTCAGCTTGATTCTGAACAACAATCATGGAAGGAGACAAAAAATGTCTAGCCAAACAAAACAGCAAGATTTATTAACTGAATTATCCATGGATTTTGGGACGAAGGCAGTAGCCTCTTTATTGGAAGAAAGTACATTATGGATCAAAAAATTCCCTAACGGCAGCCACGCAGATTGGTCGAAATCAATGATTTCGCACGCTCTTAGCCAATTGAGTGAGCACGAACCACACTGGACCTTTATCGCAACACGAATTCATCTTCATGACCTCTATACTAGACAGCGTGACTCGAACATTTACACGGATTTTGCGACACATATTACTCGGCTGGTAGCACTTGGTTCGTATGACCCGATTTTAGTTGAACGTTATTCACAAGAAGAGCTTCGGTTTATTGGGAATTTGATCGCCCCGGAACGCGACAAACTATTCAGTTACAGTGCCTTGCAAATGATGATGAGTAACTATATTACTAAGGATACGGACAATGAACCTGTTGAACTTCCTCAAGAACGATGGCTCATCATCGCAATGATTCTGATGCAAAATGAGACAGAGCAACGGCTTGAAAAAATAGCAGAGGCCTATTGGGCAATGAGTCATCTATATATGACTGCCGAATTACCGAGCTTGCTGAACGCTGGAAAACTTCAAAAACAGGGTGACAACAAGCAAACAACATTTACTAGTTACCTAGATGTCCACCACATTGATATTTTCAAGTTTCTTGATGGTACGACAGGTGACAGAGTTATCTATATCCCCGACTTATTTATGGAACAAGTTGAATCCCGTGGCAATTGGTATTTGTTCGACCCATATGAGGTGCGGGCGGTTATGGGGTATTCCCTTGAGGATTTTTATGATGAACAGAAGGGGGGAGGCTCATTCCGTGAAAAATACATGGCGTGTGTGAAACATCCCAAACTTAGCAAAAAGACCATTTTCGCTATTGACCTTATGAAGCAAATCATGCATAACCAACTGACAACAGGCTTTCCACATATGTATTATAAGGATGAAGTCCAGCGGAAAAAAGTAAATAAACATGTAGATAAATCTGAAGTCAGGATTGTCGCTACACAACCAACTCAGCTTACCCATTCGTCCATCAACCTTGGCCGCGCGGTGCCTGCTGGTGTATTGGAGCGTCTCATCACAATTCAAGTGCGTATGCTCGACAATGCCATTGACCTAAACATTCATTCAACACCAGAAGATATTCATTTTCGTGGTCTACAACTCGGCACAACGGGCTGGCACCACTTACTTGCTTTATCTAAAATCCGTTGGGAATCAACAGAGGCAGTAGCATTCGCCGATAAATTATATGAGAACATCGCCTATTTAACGATAGCTGCTTCGATGACGCTTGCTAAAGAAAAAGGAGCTTATCCACTATTCAAAGAATCAGACTGGCATAACGGAGCGTATTTTGAAAAGAGGGGATACCATTCAAAAACGTGGCAATCACTTCGGACAGATGTTGCGTTAAACGGGGTGCGGAACGGCTCTATGACAGCAGTAGCATCCCATTCATCGACAGCGCCCCTAGCAGCTACTACCATCGGCGTTGAACCTATCACTCAAAAATATTATGTGGAAGAACAGCTAGATGGAGCCATTCCAGTCATTGCACCCGATTTAAATCCGGAAACGCGTTGGTTTTATAAATCAGCCTATTTCATCGACCAACAATGGACATTGAAGCAAAATGCAGCCCGCCAACGTCATATCGATCAATGTATTTCACTCAACCTATACGTGCCGAATACCATTCAAGCGACTGAACTACTCGCCCTGCATATAAGCGCGTGGAAAAGCGGCCTGAAGATGACAGGCTCCATCCAGTCGCATATGAATTCTCCCTACTTTTTGAACAATGCTATTTCTATTTAAACGAATCAATTTCATAATAGAACTTTTAAGCAAATAACACGAACAATGTTGATTTCCGCTTCAGGCGGACGCTTTCCGCGGGCACGGCTTCAGCCAATCGAACAGCGTAGGGTTCGATTTGCCGTATTTCTGCGTTCTTTGCGGAAATTAAGGCATCCTGCTCTCAACGCTTCGCTTTTGTTCGCAAAAGCCGTTCTTCGTAACGGCTTTCGCTGGAGTCGCCGCCTTACGCTCCAATCAACAAGATTACAATATCATATTGACGAACACTAAATCGGATTGATAAATAATTATTCGTCTTTTTAACAGAAATAAGTAATTATGAAATTGATTTAAACAAAAAAAGTGAGCAACTATGCATAATAGTTGCTCACCTTGTTCTTAACGATTGCAAATGTCAATGACTGAACGAACTGCCTCTGCCGATTTATCAAGCGCTATCTGCTCTTCATTTGTCAGCGGTAGTTCAATGATACTTTCGATTCCATTGCCACCAATCACAGTAGGGACGCCTAAATACAGCCCATTGTAGCCGTATTCACCCTCCAAATAAGCAATCGAAGGCAATATCCTCTTTTTATCCTTAATAATTGCTTCTGCCATTTCGACGAGTGAGGCTGCAGGTGCATAATAGGCACTTCCATTGCCAAGTAAGGAAACAATTTCCCCTCCGCCTTTTCTTGTGCGCTCCACAATTGCATCAAGACGATCCTGTGGTATGAGTTTCTCTAAAGGTATACCACCAGCATAAGAATATCTAACGAGTGGCACCATATCATCCCCGTGCCCCCCTAAAACAAACCCCGAAATGTCTTCCACTGAAATATTTAACTCTTCAGCAACAAAGGTATTAAAACGTGCTGTATCCAGTACACCCGATTGACCAATTACCCGATTTTTAGGGAATCCAGTCGTTTTATAGCACACATAGGTCATGGCATCTACCGGATTACTTAAAATGAGAATTGTACTTTCTGGTGCATATTTTTTCACTTGCTCAGATACAGCACGCATGATTTTCGCATTCGTCGTGACAAGGTCGTCTCTACTCATGCCAGGTTTTCTTGCGATCCCCGCAGTAATGATAACCATGTCCGCATCTTGTATATCTTCGTAATTTGACGTTCCCGTAATTTTCACATTAAAACGTTGAATAGGTCCCGTTTGAAGCATATCCAACGCCTTTCCTTTTGTCGGGCTTTCTTGTTCAGGAATATCGAGTAAAACAATATCCCCCAATTCTTTTTGTGCTAACAGTAAAGCTACAGTGGCGCCGGTATATCCCGCACCAATGACGGCGATTTTATGTCTTCGAAAAGCCAACTATACTCACCCTTTCACACGATTATTCCTCAGTCTTTTTTCGGCGTTTGTGCTTTAGCAGCAGGTGCCGGTTTGGATTTCGTCTGTTGTTTTTTCGGGTCAAGAGGTTTAACCAAATTATAAACGGACTCATCCGGGCGCGGAATGACGTGTGATCCTAACAGCTCTCCTACACGCTTGGCAGCTTCACGACCAGCCTCGACAGCGGCTTGCACAGCGCCTACGTCACCTTGAACTAGAACCGTTACAATTCCACCATCCACGAACTCTTGTTTAATGAGCCTTACATTGGCCGCTTTAATCATTGCATCTGCCGCTTCCATGGAACCAACTAATCCTTTTGTTTCAATCATTCCGATCGCTTGACTCATCAATTTCACCTCTCTTCACTTCTGTTGAATCAATTATTCCAATCACTACTGCATCAATCGGAATAGGGTTATCTTTGTCAATATAACGTGATGAACCCCCACTCGTTACAATGACTTGGTCACCGATTCCGGCACCGAGTCGATCGGCTGCGACGAAGTGGGTTCTAACCGCATTTCCATAGGCATCCTCAGGTTGAATAATTAACAGCTTCACACCTTGCAGTCCTTCTTCTTTACGTGTCGCCCAAACGTTGCCAATCACTTTTCCTAGACGCATAGTCTATCACCTTTTTCTATTTTCTAACGGAAATAGATTTACCTAAATCTCTAGCTGTATCACGTGCAAGTGCTGTAATGATTGTACCTTTTTCCACGACAATTTCAGATTCTTCAATATCTCTGACATCATCATTGGACAGTAATTTCTTGGTAAAGTTATACTGCTTGTTAACAATACTCTCAGGAGCTCTATGCTCCTCTACTACTTTTCGGTTAGCCTCACCAGGACGAACAACATAACCAATTGTCCCCTGTGTAATTAAACCCGCATTGGCCTCATCTGTATCGATATGCATTTCTAAACGATAGCGCTCGGAAACTCTAATCTTTACATTCTGATAAGCAATTGGTCGTATACCAGCTGCTTCTACCGTTACATAATCGCCATCCTGTACACCCAATTCCGTAGCATCCTGGGGTTGCATATGAATATGTGCTTGGGCAATGATTAAGCCCTCCTCGAGATAAAGGCTTGCCTTTGTCCCGATTAACGTAAATGCTCCTGAACCTGCAATATTTCCAGATTCACGGAGCGGTGCTTTAATGCCGAGCTTCATAGCATCTGTCCAGCTGACTTCTGCTTGCGTCAACGAGCGTGCAGGACCAAGTACACGAACACGTTCAATGCTCCCTCTTGGTCCCGCAATGACTACTGTCTCATTCGCAGCAAATTGGTTTGGTTGGGACAAATCGGATTTCTTTGTCAACTCATACCCTTTGCCAAACAGTATCTCCACATGTTCTTGCGACAAATGGACGTGACGAGCAGAAACAGCGATTGGAATTGTATTAGCAGAAAGTACAGGCTGTTGTTTTGGTCCGCTGTCTACTTTTGTTAGCTGACCAAGTACTTCCCCCACAATTTTTTCAATCAATTGCTGATCCATGTCGTTACCGCCTTTCCTTTACAGCACGTTACAATTAGTTGTCTGATTTAGGTAGTAGCATTTCCAACTCATCATGTGGTCTTGGAATGACATGAACAGATAGCAATTCTCCTACACGTTGTGCTGCTGCTGCTCCTGCATCTGTAGCTGCTTTCACTGCGCCTACATCTCCACGTACTAAAACTGTTACAATTCCGCCACCTACATGTACTTTTCCAACTAGATTTACACTTGCTGCCTTCACCATTGCGTCCGCTGCTTCAATTGCACCGACTAATCCTTTAGTTTCTACCATTCCTAATGCTGATCCTTCTCTGCTCATGTTTGTTTCCTCCTAGTAATTTTTAGTTTGATAATTTCTTTACAATTTCATTGACTAGATCTTTCACCATTTCGGGATTGATCGCATCACTTGAATCCATAGATTTCAATACTTGTGAAACGACTTGCTGTGTCATGTCTTCGGTTGAATCAGCTGTATGTTGTGGAAGCTGAGCTTCTTTAATACCATAAGCCATTCGTTTAATGTTCAACAAATGCTTCGCTGTTACGTTATCAGATGTAATGTTACCACCGAATGACCCACAACCAAGCGTCATAGAGGGCATTAGGCCAGTTGTCCCACCGACTGCCCCAACAGATGACATCGTATTAACTAAAATACGTGAAACAGGCATATCTACTGCGAATTCACGCGCAATCGCATCTGTTTCTGTATGAATCGAAAGTGAGTGCCCACGACCACCCAAATTTAATAAGGACAAGCAAAGCTCCTTGGCGTGATTCAAATCCGACGCTACATACATAGCGAAAACAGGCGATAACTTTTCAAGAGAGAAAGGAATATCCTTCCCCACCTTCGTTTCCATCCCAATGATGACACGCGTTCCTTCTGGGAGTGTGATGCCTGCCAATTGCGCGATGAATTGTGGGCTTTTGCCAACAATTTTCGGATTCACTTTTCCTGGAATAGGTGAAACCACTTTTTCCATGATACGCTTTTCCTCATCTGATAAAATATAGGCACCATTTTTCTTTAATTCACGGTTCACCAGCTCGACAACATTACGATCTACCACCATCGCCTGCTCTGTCGCACAAATCGTTCCGTAATCGAAAGATTTACTATCAATAATATTCTTTACCGCTTTTTCGATGTTGGCAGAACGTTCAATATAAACAGGAACGTTGCCGGGACCGACTCCATATGCAGGTTTCCCAGAACTATAAGCCGCTTTTACCAACGCACTACCACCCGTAGCTAAAATTAAATTCACATCGGGATGCGTCATCAATTGTTGCGTTGCCCCCATCGAAGCCATTGTTAAACACTGGATTAACCCTTTTGGTGCACCTGCCGCCACTGCCGCTGCATCACAAACCTTCAATGCTTCATGCGTACATTGGACTGCGTATGGATGCGGACTGACGACAATCGAATTTCTTGTTTTTAAGGCAATCAAGGTTTTAAAATATGCCGTTGACGTTGGGTTTGTTGTCGGAATAATAGCCGCTACTACACCAAAAGGAGCTGCTATCTCCACCACTTTTTTTACTTTGTCTTCTCCAACCACACCGACTGTTTTCAAGTCTTTGATGCTTTCATAAACATCTCTTGAGCCAACTTCATTTTTAATCGTTTTATGGGCAGCTACACCCATTCCTGTTTCTTCTACTGCCATCTTACCAAGTCGCTCTGACTGTGCATAAGCTGCATCCGCAACTGCCTTCACAATTCGATCCACTTGCTCTTGTGTAAAACTCATATAAGCCAATTGCGCTTCTTTAGCCGTTTGCACAGCCGTACGCATTTCCTGGAGAGCTAATAAATCAGCATCTATCGCTGTTACCATTGCACTCCCTCCTTTCTTAATACTCCAAGGGCCGATTCGCCATATTCAAAATAGCCTCTCGAAACGCATCCGCTGCCGCCTTACAAGAAGACTGACTGCCTGTTAATAATCCGCCGCCAAAGTTTGTTTCAGAAGGTGGGGCAAAGAATTCACATACGCTAACATCCGCCGCCTTTAATGCCGCATCCAGTCCTACAATTGCTTCGATAGGTGGAGCGATCAAGTACGCGAGCGATTGTCCTGTCGCAACACCCGCAACCTCCGCTAAATAGTGACCGCAACTTGAAATCGTATGTGCATACAATGCATGGTTGTCATCATCATTAATCGCTTCAAAGTAAGCCGCACTATCAACTGTCAGCCGAATTGAATCAAGACCACTTTTCACTTCGTCTGGAGAAGAACCAGCTATGATACCGATAAATTCTCCCGAGAGTGGACCTGATGCATGTGCTGAACCTGCGTAAAAACTCTTTGCGTAGACCACTTCAACATCTGCATCCTTTGTCGCCTGATCGGCGGCTGTATAACCAACGTCATCAATCGTCGTTGTAAACAACCCCAAACTTCGCTGATGCGATTTTAAATTGAACTTCGCTGCTAACCCAGCATCTACATTCGGGATCACTTGCATAGACAAAATTTCTGCATGAATTTTCTTCATGACATCTGCACGCCTCCTATCCTTCCTTCTTCACGAGTGAAACGCCACTTGCTTCATACTTCAAGATCTTTTGAATCACTGTTCCTAAATAGGCTCCCGCTTCAACAGGTGGAATTCCACCTTTATGAATATTGGAAACAACCATGCGATCCGCTTCAATCGTTCCAATACGTGGTTTGTAGCATATATAAGCACTAAGTGACTCAGCCGAAACGAGTCCAGGACGTTCACCAATTAAGATAATGACGATATCCGGTTGCAGGATTTCTCCAATTTCATCCATCAAAGCAACTCTGCCTTTATCGACATAAAAACTCGTACCTACTTCAATGTTCAAATTGGCTAACGATTGCTTTAAAGAAAGATAGACGTCTTCCAAATTCTCTTCAATGGCGATTGCACTTAAACCATTCGAAGCAACGATTTGAACTGTTGGAGCATGCTGGCATTTTGCTTTCACTGTCGTCTTGGAATCATCCGATAGACGTCTACCTAAGTCCGGACGTCTAATATACTCTTCCTTGTCCTGTACTTTTGAATGAACTTGGAAGAAGTCTAAACGATCCAAAATTTCAGTTGGCACCTCACCATATACTGCGTCTACAGCGGCCGCATGGTCATAACGAAATTGAAGCCACGTATTTGTTTTAGGTCTTGAGCCAGCTCTGCCAACTGCAATTCGAGCAGGTGTTTTTTTACGGAGCTCTGCCAAATAGGCTTCTTTTTTCTCATCACTTACCGAAGTTTCCGTTTTGCTTACCTTCGCCATTGTTAGGTTAGGCTTCTTTTCCTCAGCAACTGTACCGAAAAACTTTACTTCTCCAGAAGGTGTCTCACGTATTTTTTCTTCGCCCAGACTAGTTCCTACTGGTGTAGGTTGAAACAGGTTAACGAGTGGCTCGTTGTTATTTTTATAACTGCTTGTATCCGAATGATTCGCTTGTAATTTTTCAACAACTAACTTCGTAATTTGTTGAATCAGTTGTTCGTTCACAGATATCACCTCCTAACGTGTGAATATAGTAGCGTCTCCAGCGCGAGCGCTTAGACGACCATTTTCGTAAATCCCCATTTTTTCAAGCCATTTGAGATATTCAGGTGATGGTGTTTTACCAAACGTTTGTAAAAGCGTCGCGATATCGTGATAGCTCATCGACTGGTAATTTAGCATCACATCGTCCCCCATTGGAGCTGAGATGATGAAGTTCACACCCGCCGCTGATAATAAAACGCCTAAATCCTCAATGTCATTTTGATCCGCTTTAATATGGTTTGTATAACAAATATCGACACCCATCGGAAGACCATGCATTTTACCCATAAAATGATCTTCGAGCCCTGCACGAATCACTTGTTTACTGTCATACAAATACTCTGGGCCAATAAAACCAACAACCGTGTTCACAATAAATGGATCATAATGTCTTGCGAAACCGTAGTTACGCGACTCTAACGTCAATTGGTCAATTCCATAATGTGCCTCCGCCGATAATTCCGAACCTTGTCCCGTCTCAAAATACATCACTTGTGGACCCGATCCCGTTCCTTGTTTTAACGCAAGGTCTTTTGCTTCTGCAATCAATTCAGCAGATATCCCAAACGAACGGTTCGCAACCTCAGTTCCTGCAATACTTTGGAAAATCATATCCGCAGGGGCTCCTTGTTGAATCGCCTTCATCTGTGTCGTCACATGCGCTAACACACAGTTTTGCGCCGGAATTTCCCATTCGTTCATGAAATCTTTTGTGGCATGCAATAGACGTTTTACACTTTCAACTGAATCATCGACCGGGTTGATGCCAATTACTGCATCCCCGACACCGTATGATAACCCTTCCTTCAGTGAAGCAAGCATTCCATCTACGTTATCCGTTGGATGATTGGGCTGTAGGCGGGATGCGATTGTTCCTTTATGACCAATCGTAATATTACAGGTTGTTAAAATCTCTACTTTGTTTGCAGCATGCACTAAATCCAAGTTCGACATCAGCTTTGCAACTGCCGCAATCATTTCCGAGGTCAATCCCCTACTAATGCGTTTTAGTTCACGGTCGCCGACTTCATGGCTTAGAATGTACTCCCTTAATTCAGCGACGCTCCAATTCTTGATTTCAGCATAAATTCTTTCGTTAATGTCTCCCTCAATAATCTGAGAAACTTCATCGTTTTCGATTGGAATTAACGGGTTGTTACGAATTTCACTTAATAAGATGTCACTGAGGACCGTTTTTGCCGCAATTCGTTCTTGCACGGTTTCTGCCGCGACACCCGCTAGGCGGTCTCCCGATTTTTCTTCATTAGCTTTTGCCATTACTTCTTTCAAATCAGCGAATGTATAGCTTACTCCGCCTAAAACTGTTTTTAAATTCACTGGTTAACACCCTCCTTCACGACGAGTGAAATGTTAATGTTTTAACGACTACTGGGACAACGCCTGATTCAAGGGATCTCCCAATGTCGATATAATCACCTTGTTCAACAGAAATTTGATCGATACAAATGACGCTTTGCCTCACATTCATTGCCATCAGCGTCTGACCAACTACTTTTGCATGGTCTGATTGCAGCACCAGCACAATCGGCTGATTTGGGTCAGGGCGTTGTTCCATCACTTGAATGACAGCTGCTGCCAACTGTTGGACATCTCGGAATCCCATGTAGGGTAGCTCTGAAATGTAGAGGGCAAAGTTCTGCCCTTCTCTTGATGCATCAAACATGTCAATTGCATGTTTGATAGCAACCTCAAAGTTTTCCAATCCTTTTTGAAGGTCTGACTGAAAGGCATAATTGTAAACTGGTAGATTTTTTAACGGTAATTCTTGAGGCGCCACTTGAATCGTAGCCCCGCTAATTTCCGTTGTTTGCGTACCCGCTCCAAGTACAGTCGCTCGGACTGTTTCAACGGGTTCCATCCACAGAAAACTTTGCAATACTTCATTTCTTTGTAGGGCCTGCGCTAATTGCACGCCTATATCATCATACTCAGCTAGCTGCCCACCGATTGATTCGTGACTGTACATACATTCAGAAATACCACCTGAGAAAACAAGCACTTCAATTTCCTCTGTCCAGTTAGGGCGATGTCCAAGCAAAAGTACCGAATCCTCTTCTTGCAATTCATTATTTAATACTCTACCAAGCGATTCAGCCATGAAATCGGTTACAAACTCTATACTGGCCGCCTCCGGAGAATCGCCAATTTGCAAGGAACGATTATTTTCAGCTAAGAGCTCTTGAACCGGTCGGGAAATCGAACGAATTTTTTTCCCTTCATATTCGACGAGCCGTCCTCCGATATGCATCGTACATGTCCCTAGGAGAACCTTGTCTTTATAGACTGCAATATTAGCTGTTCCTCCACCAATATCAATATTGGCAATCACTTTTCCACTTTGCCCTGAATAGTCATAGGCACCGGAGCCTTTAGCTGCGATAATTCCTTCTAAATCAGGTCCGGCCGTGGCAACTAAGAAATCGCCAACCTCACCCGATAAATAATGGAGCATCTCACTGGCATTACGCTTCGTCGCTGTTTCACCTGTAATAATGACCGCACCTGTTTCAATTTGGGAAGCTTCAATACCAGCTTGCTGATATTGAGAACGAATGATTTTTTCAACTTCCGCTACATTGATTGTAAAAGGATCCGTTAATGGTGTTCTAAAGATAGGACTTTTATACAAAACTTCTTTATCCACAATTTCAATTCTAGGAACATGCGATGTACCCGCTACATTCATTAATGAAAAACGGCTAATGATTAGTTTCGTTGTGCTTGTGCCAATGTCAATCCCAGCACTAATCATCGTCTCTTGCTTTCGCTTGAAATTGTTCACACTCACACCTCCGAAAAAAGTCTGTGATATTTGCCAAAAGTCTTCCGCTGAATGAAGATAAAAAAGCGCCTTTACAGACCCGAAGAAGTATCCTCGAGCAGTAAAGGCGCCTTTGCCAAATTATCAACTTTTAATAGCCTAAACATATCAAACATTACGCGAATTGTAAAGGTAGTCCGTAAATATTAGTTTTTCATCTTTAGCGCTCATCACAAAGTCTTTCATGACAGCCATATCATTTAACTTTACCAATTCTCTTACATACTCAATGCCAGTTCCTTCAACTGATGAGGTAATGACAATTGGCCCGCTTGGCATGACTGACTTCACCATTTCAATGGCTCGATCAATGTCTGCATTGGGATGATCACTTTTAGTAATGACACCAATCGGCAGCTTCGCTATTCCTGAACTAAATCCAGGTGGAAAAATAATTTTACCATTTGTTGCATCCTGTAAATACAAAACATGAGTGACTTCTAAAGCAGTTGCCATGATGTTCTTATAGAAAAATGGATTTTCTGTATATTCTCCAGGTGTATCTACAATCCAATCATGATAAATGAGTGTCTGCGTTTTAACAGCCTCCACTTTTTTCCCTAGTAACGCATTCGTCAACGTAGATTTCCCAGCACCAATCGCACCAATTAGCATGGCTCTATTTTTCATCTGCAGAACACATCCTTATGACTTTGTGATGAATGCTGGCGTATATCCAAGTCTTTCAGAAAGAAATTTATTAATTTCATTCATTGCCACGTCCACTTCAGAAACACTGCCCACAATGACGAGACTCCCTGTAAAACGATCCAGGAAACCAATCTTAACACTCGCTGATTTTGTGGCTAAATCCCCTGCGATAATAACTGTTTCACTCGGCGTGCAAGTCATTATGCCTAAAGCGCCAGCCTCTTGAATCCCTAGCTTCTGAAACATGTCAGGATCCGGATTAGCGATTAAATGACTTAATGTTATTTGTTTACCTGGTACAAATTCCTGAATAAATCTTTTCTTCTCTTCACTCATTTTACTCACTCCTTTCATCTGCCTAAACAGAGATTACGACTGAGCTTTAAGTACTTCCTCGGCATTGTCATCCTCTAGGTATTCCCCTGGTCGAATCACACCTTCAGCACGGTCTTTTTCTTCTAGTTTAAGAGCTGTTGGAACAGATAGCCAGTACGCAATTCCAATGGCGCAAATACCCGCAGCTAATTTACCAATAATAACCGGTAAAATAATATTCGGTTGGAAATTAGCTGTAAATGATAAATGGTCGCCTAATAAAAAGGCAGCACAGACACCAAAAGCGATATTAATTACTTTATCTTTAGGTCTCATATATCTGACCAATGAGAACATCGCTAAAATATTAGCCATCGTTGCTAAAATCCCTGCACTACCTACTGAAGAAAGTCCAAGCCTGCGACCTCCCGCCTCCAATGGTTTAGCAGCATACTTACGAAGTAAGTATACCATCGGGAACGCACCTGCTAGCATAATTCCAATATAACCTGCTGTTTCAAGTGCACGGAACTGATCTGCCTCATCTGCCATGATTGGGTCGAAGCCCCATGCACCAAATACAGTCGTGAATACACCTGTGAAAATTTCAACGATAGAAAAGACCAGCACAAGTTTAATCGCTGCGTCCATAACGCGGCCAAATACCATAAACCCAGCAATCATGCCACGCGGGAAGAACTTTAAGCCTGCCGCAATAACGACTACAAAAATGAGTAGAGGTAATAGGTTAATGAGAATTTGCCCGTAGCTGATGACAAACTCATACGTAGAATCTGTTGTTGTACTGATGACATCTCTAATTTCCGTGTTGAATAATACAACCAATACAGAAGCGATAAATGCACCGATTGGAATCGTCAAGACACCCGACATTACACCTAGCGCCATGTATTTATGATCTCTTTTATCCAGCATTGCCAGTCCCATAGGAATCGAGAATACAATCGTCGCTCCCGCCATATAACCAACAATCATCGCCATGACCCAACCCTCATAGGACGTTTTCAGAGCGTTCGCTAACTGGTAGCCTCCCATATCCGATGCAAGGATTGTTGTCGCAGCAATTGCAGGATCCGCACCAATCGCATCGAATAGAGGTCCTATAAATTTACTAATAAACCACGTCAAATATGGAATGGACGCCATGATACCTGCTGCCGGAATAAAAATATGGCCTACTGCATGCATACCCGACATGAATTCTTTACCAAGACCTTCTTCTGGATTTTTAATCGCTGCGAATGCCCCTAAGATTGCACAAACCATTATAATATATACAATTACCGTTCCAATCATCGCCATTTAAAATTCCCCCTTTTTTTTAATTATGTATTCCCTTTTCACAACATTGCCTGCTTCCAATTTAACTGACATCACCCCCTTTAAAAACCACAAAAAGACGCTTAAAGAACATCCTCTTTAAGCGCCATTGCTTGTCGGTATTTACTTGTGTGCTGCAATAATTTCCTCCGCAATCGACTCCATTGTCAGTTGCCTAGACATGCTTGAATCTCTCATTACCTTGAATGCTTCCTGTTCTGTCAACTGATCCCTCGTCATCAGAAGTCCCTTCGCCCGTTCAATCAGCTTTCTCTTTTCAACTTCCCGTTGAGCTTCGCTGATTTCTCCCTTTAATCGTTTCGCCTTATCAGCTTGATGCAAGGCAATTTCAATCGCGGGAATTAAATTGGACTCTGCAATCGGTTTAACTAAATACCCCACAATATTATCCTGTTGGGCTTTCGCAACAAACTCCTTTTGACTGTATGCCGTGATAATTAGAATCGGCAGATCCAATTGTTTTCCGATAATTTGACTGGCCTGCAATCCATTGATTTTAGGCATTTTTATATCCATCAGTACAAGATCCGGTCTATGAAGAAAAGCTAACTCGATCGCTCTGTCCCCATCTCCCGCTTCAGCAACTACTTCGTAACCATGATCCTCTAGCATCATCTTAATATCCATCCGAATAATGGATTCGTCTTCAGCTATCAGTATTTTCTTTCTCATAATAAATAATAACCTCCGGACTTACTGGAAACGTAATGACTGCATGTGTTCCTATGTTTTCCGGTAAATAACTAAATTCACCATTTAAATCATTGACTACTAAGTTATGAACAATCTCCAATCCAAGTGAAGTTTTAGGCTCCCTCATCCCAACGCCGTTGTCGAAAATATGAAGCTCCAAAAAATCTTTGTTTGATAGAAAATCCACAACAATTTCACCTTGTACATCTTCTGGAAAAGCATGTTTTAATGAATTCTGAACGAGCTCATTGACAATTAAAGCAATTGAAACCGCTTTCCTAGATGATGTTAATATTCTATTGCCATTTGAAGAAATAATCAAGTTAACTTTTTTATGTAGCTCATTTACTACCATTGTCGAGCAGACTTTCCTTGTCAGTTCAACGATATTGACATCATCGTCTTCTGCATCTTCATTGGCAAGAATGAGCTCGTACACCGAAGAAATACTGAAAATACGATTCAAAGTATCTTCAAAATAAGATCTACTTTCCTCTGGAAATCCTCTTCTCATTTGTAATCTGAGTAAACTTGCAACTGTCTGAAGATTATTTTTCACTCGGTGATGAATCTCTTGGATAACGACTGATTTCATCATCAGCTCTTTTTCCTTCGTTCGTAGCTCCGTCAAATCCTGGATAATGAGCAACGTCCCTCTCATCTTATCCTTCTTGCGTAACCGTACCTTTTTCACAACTAAGTTTTTGTGATCTACTGTTAATTCAAAAACAAACACATCGTCTTGCTGATTGTAAACCGGATTTAAGAAGGGCAATAATTCTACTAAATTCCTATTTTGAATTTCTTCTGTACGACTCATTTCAGTGATGAATTTTACACCTACTGGATTAGCATAGATTAATTTATTTTCGTTATCAGTTAATAAAAAAATCTCCATTAGCAAGTCAGAAACCATCGGCATATCATTACTATTATCGCCCATCACATAGTCTATCGATCCTTGACCTAACGAGTCCTTTTGTTGATTATTTTGATTAGCTGCCGGATAATCGACTTCCTTTTCTTGAATAAGAACACCAATAACCTGATGTAAATCATTTTTAATGGGCACAACACTTTGTTCCACAGATCTACCTTCCTGTGTTACCGCCTGGCGAATGACCGACTTTTTCCCTTGACGATAACTATAAAAAACACCTGGTTCAAAAGTATCGAAAACTATTTTCCCCACTACAGAGTTTTCGTATACAGATTCCACCGACTTTGGAAAAGCCTCCGCCACAACGATTGCATTCTCACTATCTTTCATCTTACAATCGATAAACATATAGGCATCCGACAAATCCGCGTACATTTGCAAAGTCGATGCAGTATTTTTTAATATACGAATGTCTTCCTCTGTCAATTCAGTGTATAAACTACAAAGCTGCTCTAGCGTGGAATCCTTCACTCGTATGTCACATTCCTTTTTTGTTTAAATTGCCGTCAAAAATTACTCGAATTATTTGAATAAATTATACGGTTTATTTCCTGTTCGGTCAATTTTATTTTTCAACATTCAATTCGGGTGATATTTTTTCGAAGTAAAAATCGCGTAATACTGAATTAATTTCTATCGTAGACCAGTATTTTTTCATCCCACTAACGAAAATATATTTTTCCATATTTAAAGCTTTATGTCCCTCACTTTCCAATACCCCACCTCCACGGTACACTTGTAGTAAATGAAGGGGGTTATTAAACGTATGAAAATCACACCTATCGGCATTTGGGGCGGTTATCCGAAAGCTAACAGCGCGACATCGTCTTTTCTAATTGAACACGAGGGATTTTATTGCTTAATCGATTGCGGGAGTGGGGTACTTTCCTCTCTGCAAAATTATTTGCCGTTGGAAAAATTGGATGCAGTTGTCATCAGCCATTATCACGCGGATCACATTGCGGATATCGGCAGTTTGCAATTTAGTCGACTCATTAATTTCTATCTCGGCAAGCCAGCACCTGCTTTGCCGATTTACGGGCATGTTCAAGATCAAGATAACTTCGATAAGTTAACATATAAAGAGCAGACTGTAGGCGTTGCGATTTCTGAAGATGACATCATCCAAATCGGTCCATTTGAAGTATCATTTTGTCAGACAACCCACCCTGTGTACTGCCTTGCCATGAAGTTTAGCGCCGCTGGCCACTCGATTGTACTAACTGCCGACACCGAATGGAGAGATGAACTTGTCGATTTCGCACGAGGAGCTGATTTGTTAATTAGCGAGGCAAATTTGTATGAAGAGCATGTCGGCAAGGCGCCAGGTCATATGGGCGGAAGTGAAGCAGGGAAATTAGCTAGCTTATCTGGTGCAAAACAACTTGTCCTCACGCACTTGCCTTTACATGGACAAATTGAAGAGATTCTTGAGGCCACACGCCAGAGTTATGATGGTCCTAGTGAAATTGCCGAAGTTGGAAAGATGTACGAGGTTTTCTAAGTGAAAGCTAAAAGGACTGTCCTTGTTTTCCAGGGACAGTCCTTTTTCGTAGTCAATTAATCATCATCTTGGTCATCATCTTGGTCATCATCGTTGTCTTGATCGTCATCTTGGTCGTCATCGTCTTGATATTTTTCAAACTTCAACACTTTTCCAGTAGTCGCATCAATTTCAAATTTGTATTCGTAAGTGCCATTTTTGATTTCGATTTCATAATGCTTGCGACCATCGTCGTCGTCGAGTTCTAGTTCCGTCACTGTACCTTTTACTTGTTTTAGGGCGATGGCGATTGCTTGGTCCTTTGTTAGCAACTTGTTCTGGTTACTCGTAGCAGTTACTTGAATGTTTACTTTTTTACCATCGTCGTCACGGTCTTTTTCAAACTCAAGGATTTTACCTGTCATCGCATCAATTTCGAAATCGTACTCATATGTGCCGTCTTTGATTTCGATTTCGTAGTGTTTGCGACCATCGTCGTCATCCAATTTAGCCTTTGTCACTGTACCTTTTGCTTGTTTCAGTGCAATTGCAATTGCTTGGTCTTTTGTTAACATCGTTTGATTTTTATTCGTAGTAGCTGCTTGTGTGTTTACTTTTTCACCATCATCGTCACGATCTTTTTCAAACTCAAGGATTTTACCTGTGATCGCATCGATTTCGATATCGTATTCATATGTGCCGTCTTTGATTTCGATTTCGTAGTGTTTGCGACCATCGTCGTCATCCAATTTATTCTTTGTCACTGTACCTTTTGCTTGTTTCAGTGATATTGCAATTGCTTGGTCTTTTGTTAACATCGTTTGATTTTTATTCGGAGTAGCTGCTTGTGTGTTTACTTTTTCACCATCATCGTCACGATCTCTTTCAAACTCAAGGATTTTACCTGTGATCGCATCGATTTCGATATCGTATTCATATGTGCCGTCTTTGATTTCGATATCATAGTGTTTACGACCATCGTCGTCATCCAATTTATTCTTTGTCACTGTACCTTTTGCTTGTTTCAGTGCAATTGCAATTGCTTGGTCTTTTGTTAACATCGTTTGATTTTTATTCGTAGTAGCTGCTTGTGTGTTTACTTTTTCACCATCATCGTCACGATCTTTTTCAAACTCAAGGATTTTACCTGTGATCGCATCGATTTCGATATCGTATTCATATGTGCCGTCTTTGATTTCGATATCATAGTGTTTACGACCATCGTCGTCATCCAATTTATTCTTTGTCACTGTACCTTTTGCTTGTTTCAGTGCAATCGCAATTGCTTGGTCTTTTGTTAAAAGCTTCGCATCCGCTACTCGTGGTAGTTCTACTTGGACGACTTTCTTAGCTTGCTGTTTCTCAATCACTACTTTTCCCGTTTGTGCATCAATATCTAAATCGTATTCTACACCGTTTGATTTCACTTCAACTTCATAGATAAAACCCGTTCTTGTTTTTTCTAGTTCAATTTCAGTAACTGTTCCACCGACTTCTTGAACCGCCAATGCTTTCGCTTCTTTTAAAGAGAGAAAACTTTCCGCCGCATGCGCCTCACTAGTTCCTAAACCGTTTGCCAACGCTGCTCCACCTAGTACAACTGCTCCTGCTAGTGCAGGAATGATCATCCACTTATTCATAATTGAATGCCTCCCTTTCTTATTGTCCAGCTACAAGCGCTTATCGCGTCTATCGAGCGCCCTTCGCTTTTCTTATTACCTTCATAATACAGCTCAATTATGAGAGGAGATTGAGAGGATTATTAGAATTTGGTGAGAGAATCAATCGCGCCTCGGCGTGATTGCGTCCAGATTTTGAATTGTGCCCGCAGGATGCGGGTCTGCAGTCGTTGCGAATCGAACAGCGAAGGGTTCGATTTGCCTTAATTTCTGCGTTCTTTGCTGAAATTAAGGCACTTAGATAAGCGCAATTAACTCCCTTCTAAATCTGTGACATCCGCCGGAGGCTTAACAGGGAGGACTTGAACTTCATTCCTCCCTGTTAATCATCCCGCGTAACGGATAAGATTTTGCCCGAAATCGCATGTATTTGAAAAGTAGCTTCGTCATCTTGATCGTTGTCATCAATTTCAACTAAATAGTAGCCGCCGTCACTTGTTTGCACAAACTCAACGTCTTCCACTTCCCCTTTCAGTTGACCTAGCGCAATGTTTATCGCCTGATTTTCTGAAATGAGTACTGTTGTCGAGGTTTTAGGCGGTGTCGTCTGATTAGTGCTGGTTTTAGGCTTAGTTTCGGGTGTCACTGCTGTTTTAGGCTCTGCTGTTGTCACTTTAGGTTTAGATGGTGCTGGCTGCTCTGGTTCTGTTGGTGCTTTGTCTTGCGCGACTGTTTCAGTATTGTTAGCTTCAGTGACAGAATCCTTATCTTCTGTACTATCACCTTGCTTTGCAGATGCAATTGGCATCTCTTTCTCTATCACTTCTTTTGTTTGAATCATCGAAAGTACTTTTCCAGTTTCAGCGTCAACCGTCGCTAAATAGGCATCCTTATTGCGAGACAATTCCACTTCAAACATTGTCCCATCTAAGGACAGTCGCTCCACTTTTCCACCGTATGTTTCTTCAAGCTGCTTGCGAACTTCATTTTCAGGTAAGGTCTCTGCATTGGATACTAGATGCTTCGTATAATACCCACCAACTGCCAAAATAACAATTGTCAATACGATAGGGATAAACCAAGGCTTTTTAATGATTTTCAAAGACATCCCCTCCTTCCCTCAAGCATACGCGGCCAACATTAAAAATCGCTGAGAATCCGTTCTTTGGAAATCAAAATACGAATTGTCGTCCCCATTCCAACAATGCTTTCGATTTTCAGCTCCGCCCCGAGACCTGCTGCAATTTCCTTGGCAATCGCAAGCCCCAATCCTGTTCCACCTGTTTTTCGATTACGATCCTGATCAACGCGATAAAAGCGGTCAAAAATATGAAGCAAATGCTGTTCGGAAATTCCGTTGCCATAATCCATTACAGAAATCGCAACCATTTTCTCCTGTTCTTGAACGGCTATTTTAATTTCCCTGTCACTGTACTTACGTGCATTATCTAGCAGGATAAATAACAATTGCTTGAGCCGATTGGCATCCGTTATGAGCAGTATCGACGGATTTCCTTCTATTATGAATTCTCTCGCATACGCTTGCCTCATTGACTGTATCGTTTTCTCCAATATTATTTGAAGATCTGTCTCGATAAATTCAAACGTCAGATGCTCGTTACTCTTTGCCAGTTCTAGCATTTGTGCAATCATTTCTTTCATGCGACCCGTTTCACTTCGAATGGCTTCAACAGCCTCTAATGCAACTGCACGATTATCAAAACCTTGACGTGTCAGTAGGCGTGCGTAGCTTTCGATGACTGTAAGGGGTGTTTTTAATTCGTGAGAAGCATTTGAAACGAATTGTTCCTGTTTTTTATAATTCTGTTCAAGCTGCTCCATCATGTCATTAAACGTTCGGCCCATTTGTGCTAGCTCATCTTTCCCATCAACGGATACTTGGATTTTTTCATAGGTACCAGACCGTTGACTTGTCGCCATTGTCGAAATCAGCTTTTCAACAGGTTGCGTCACAATTCGCCCTAGCGCCACGCTAGATGCCGCAATCGGGATCATCGCGAGAATCGTCATCCCGATCAGTACCAGTTGAAGCAAGCCTAAATTGTTTTCCAAGTCCTCTAAAACCTGTACCATCTCCAGTTGTACAACTTCCCCATTCGTCCATATAATAGGCACACGGATGAGCATGGTCTGCGTTCCATTAAAATCACCGATTGTATAACGCTCTTTTGGATGTATGTCAAAATGCTCTTTCTCCAATCCAAGCTCGGATTCCGTCGTAACCTTCGACTTGCCCTTATCATCAACAACTCGTATCGCTCCATTTGGTGGAAGATGAGCCCTTACAACTGTACCCGCGTCCATTTCCTCCGTCATTTTACTCAGCGAAGTGGTCACTTCCTTGGAGCGAATCAGCAGTTGGTTATATTCTGTATCATGCGCCATCTTTTCAAATAAAATAAAAATACCGATATTCGTTATAATCAGAATAACAAGCATAAGGAGTGTTGAATACAAATGGATTTTCGACTTAAGCTTCATTAACAACCTGCTCCTTCAATACATAACCAACGCCACGAACCGTTTGAATAAGTGAACTCTTTTCACCCGCATCTATCTTCTTACGAACATAACGAATATAGACATCGACAACATTCGTATCCCCATAATAATCAAATCCCCAAACCGCATCTAGCAATTGTTCACGCGATAATACTTGGTTCGGATGCTTAAGTAGATGAAGCATGAGGTCAAACTCGCGCGGAGTTAGGTCAATCGTACGACCAGCTCGCTTTACTTCACGTGTTTGCTCATGGATGGATAGACCCGCAAACTCATGAAGATTTTTGTCTTTTTCAACAACCGACTTCGTTGAAAATCGTAGTGCTGAACGAATTCTCGCTAGCAGTTCGTCGATTTCAAAAGGCTTCGTCACATAATCATTCGCCCCAAGATCAAGCCCCGCGACCTTATCCTCTACATCGTTTTTCGCTGTCAATAAAATGACTGGAGTAGATGTTTCCGTTGCACGAATCCGGCGAAGCACATCAAGTCCATTCAAACCAGGTAACATCAAATCAAGAAGCACTAAATCCCACGCCTGCTCACGATATTTAATAAGACCGTCCGGCCCTGTATGCGCAATCCCCGTTCCATACCCTTCAAATTCAAGCTCAAGCTGAAGAACGCGTGCAATATTCTCTTCATCTTCGATAATCAATATTTGCTCTTTCATTCAACTCACCTGCCACTTTTTTCTTTCATCTTAACAGATGTAGACATAGAATAGGGACCTTCGCTATTCACGAAGATCCCTGTTTATCCTAATCCTTCATTTTCATTGGCATGGATACATACTCTTAATCAACGTCTCTAACATCACTGGCATTTCAACGAATGCACTGTCCACATGCAAACGCTCTGTGCGTTGATGTGCATCTTTACCAAACGGTCCTACATTCAAAACGGGGGCTTTTAACTTCGCCATGTCTGCAAAAGGAATACTATACGTATCGCCCCATACCGGCGTATTGCGTTCAAATGCCGCCCAGCCGTTTGCATTATCACCATAATTGACGTAGCTCAAATCGCAAATACCGTTAAAATAATGTTTTTGACCAATTTTATTATTAAAGCTTAGTGCTGTTTGCTTCATTAACTCAACTGATTGAATGACAAGTGGATCATTCGATGTGTTAACAGCCGGATAATAAGGCGGTGCGTATAGCAATACTGTTGCTGGTGCCAGCTCCTGACAGTGAATCATCAAATGATCGACGATGCGGAGCGATTTCTCACGATCATCCCAGTTGTCTTGTTGGAGAGCTTCATTTTTTAGTCGCTCAACTTCTGCTGCCCCTAATTTTTTAACCGCATGTTCGAGCAATTGCTCATAGCGCAACACATTCACTTTTCCTACACCTGTCACCTGTTCCCGCTCACAAATGATCTGGTAGCTGTCATTACAAGCAGCCATCGCTTCAGTTGCAACTTGCTCGAACAAGTCCATGACCTCAGTTGCAGTGCGCTTCAGTAAAAAAACATTGTACAACGCAACTGCCCGATAAGGTGTTTGTGTTGAGTACTCTAGTTTTAAATCTTTTTGTTGCAACGAAACTGGTAATGGTGTGCTTTCCCCAAGATCCGTTTCACGGAATAAGGGATTCCATTCCATACGCTGTGTCAAAAAGGATGCAATATAGTTTGCCGTCATCCCCTTCATCGGCTCACCAACATGCGTTTCCTTTCCGTAGAACAATGCAGCAGGCATGATTTTCCCAATCGTGCCTGTGTAAATATATTCTTCTATATCAAACGGTTTTTGAGAAAAAGAGGGCTCACTATTTAAAAATAATTTGTACGTCAAACGATGTTCTTCACGAATACGAACGAGTTCTGTCACCGCTGCACGCATACCTGCTGAGTTCACTTCTTCATCTGGAACCGTCGTCAAAATAAGATTGATTGGCCATTGCTCGACACTCGCTTTTTCAATCAACTGCATATGGAGAGCAAGCCCCATCTTCATATCCATGGTTCCCCGCCCAAACAGATACTTCCCCGACTCTAGGTCAATACGAGCAGACTCGGGCAAATCTTCCTTATGCTCCAGCAACTTCTTCGTCAGCTCTTCCGGATGAAAGGCAAGCGGCTCTAATATGCCATACTCCTCCGTCCACACCGTATCGAAATGGCTAATAAGAACAATCGTCTCTATCGCCTTTGGATGTTTGTACAAAGCCGTAACTGCCTGACGACCCAAACCTGCATCATGCAATTCTAAGTGACTAGGATGATCACGGAAGTAATCTAGCTCCTTCAGCTTTTCAGCAACTTTCGGCGCAAATGTACGCTCTCCCTTCGTCAACGTGCGACTATCCCAACTCACAAGCTCGCATAATAACGCTCGAAGTGTGGATGGAGTACCCCATCTGAGTTCATTCATAACCATTCTCCTCCACAAGTTTCACTTAAACTCTTGATCAACCTGATGCTTTTTCTCTAATTTAAACTTATAGAACAGCATACATGCGATGAAAAACCCTACGCCATAGTACAAGCCAATGCGCTGCGTTGGATCGAATGCCAAAAAGACTAATATAAATAGACAAAACGAAATACAAAATAATGGGACAAACGGGTAAAACGGAACTTTATATTTTAGATCCTCCAGTTTCCCACCCGCTTTCAAATAACGATGTCGGAACATAAACTGGGAAAATGCAATCCCCATCCAAGAAATTGTCACTGAAATCCCTGCAATGGACATCAGTAAGATGAATACAGCGTCCGCTTCCATAACACTTGTCAACAAGGATAACAAGGAGAAGGACATTGTGAAAATCAATGCCATAAGCGGAACTTTACGTTTAGAAAGGCGGCCAAATATTTTAGGAGCCATCCCTTCATTCGCCATTGCCCAAAGAAGACGTGTCGATGCGTATAAACAAGAATTTCCTACTGACAAAATAGCCGTCAAAATAACAAAATTCATAATACCTGCCGCATAAGGAACACCCGCGATTTCCATCAAGGTGACAAATGGACTCGCCAATAAGCCTAATTCAGATGCTGGGAAAATAGCTGACAAGACGATAATCGAAGCGATGTAGAAGATGACAATTCTAACAAGAATCGTTCGAATTGCTTTCGGAATATTCTTTTCTGGCTCTTCCGTTTCCCCTGCTGCAATCCCGACCAACTCCGAGCCTTGGTAAGAGAAAATAACATTCATCATCGTTATAAAGACAATCGCAATCCCCGCTGGGAATAGCCCTGTCGGCGCTAAATTTGTTAAAAATGGTGTCGCTCGATCTTCTAGCGGAATAAGACCGAAAATAGCCGCAAACCCAATGATGATAAAAAGGACGACTGCCAGTACTTTAATACCTGCAAACCAAAACTCTGCTTCCGCAAATCCCCTAGTTGTCAATGCATTCAATCCAAATAGCAGAACCATAAAGATTAAGCACCAAATCCAGATAGGAGAATCCGGGAACCAGTGCTGCATGAGAATTCCTGCGGCAGTAAATTCAACCCCGGCTGTTGCAGCCGAACCTACAAAATACATCCAGCCAAGTGAAAATCCTGCTGATGGGCTAATATAACGTGTTGCATATGTCTGGAAAGAGCCTGTCACTGGCATATGAACAGCCAGCTCTCCAAGGCAAACCATTACCATATACAAAATGAGGCCCCCGAATAAGTAACCAAGTAAAGCTCCCCCTGCTCCTGCCTGATTAATCGTATAGCCGGCATTTAGAAACAGGCCTGTCCCAATGACACCCCCTAAAGAAAGCATAAACAAATGGCGACTTTTCATGGAACGATTCAACTGATTGTGTAGCGGTTGTTCCCCATTAACGGACATGAAATTCCCTCCCCTTTTCCCTTACGTTGTTTTAGAATCGTAATGACAAGCAGCTTAGTCCTCCGTCATGCTTTTGAACTTCAGACATGTCGAGTTCAATCGTTTGGTATCCCGCTTCATTAAACTTACGTTTTGTTGCCTCGTAGCCCGCTGGTAGAATGACATAATCATTGATGCGAATGCAGTTAGCCGAGTATTCGTCTTCCTTTCCAATCACAATCTTGTCATATCTTTCAAACGCTGGATGATCCACAAATTCGCCTGCTACAACCATCCGATTATCTCCGAGATAAGCAATTCCTGTTTTCAGGTGAAAAAACTCTTTCAATGGAATAATCGTTGCTTCAAAGCCTTCCTTTTCCAATAATTCCTTTAACTGAAGAGCCCCTTGCTCATTTGTTCGTTCAGAAATACCTATATAAAATCGATCCTCTGCTTGAAGAATATCACCGCCATCTAGTGTCCCAGGTGCTGTTATATAATAAAATTTGTTATAAAAGCTTTTCAATGCGCTTTCAATTTCTATGATTTCACCGTTACGCGAATCTGCCCCTGGATTTGTAATGACCGCAAAATTAGGGGTCAATACTGCCGCATCCTCCACAAATGTTGAATCTGGAAACTCTTCACTTGCTGGAAGATGTGTAACCGTTACGCCGCATTTCTTCAGTGCTTCTATATAGTTAGTGTGCTGTTCTAGCAACTTATCAAATACCGGTGTTCCTAAATCAGATGTCGTCAATCCATTCAAATAACTTTCCCCTGGTGTTTTTACGATGACATTTTTAAATAAACTCATTCCAATTCCACTCCTCAAGTTTAGTTCCTTACAACTGGACTCGTCAGACACGTTGGTCCGCCTGTTCCTTTAATGCTTATTTCTTCGCCTTTATACTCATATACTGTCGCCCCTACATCCAGAAGCTGCTGTTTCGTGGAAGCGTTTCCATCCACCATTACACAAACCCGAGGTGCCAGCGCCAATACGTTACAACCAAGCGTATGGTATTCATCCTCAGGTACTTCAATCAATTCAATCCCTCGTTCGATTAGCAACTGACGGAAAAATACCGGCATCAGACGAGAATGCACAACTGCCAAATCATGGTCCACCATGCTGATAAACGACATTAGATGGAGACATTCTGCTTCGCCCTGATCATGCGGTAGCTGAACCACAATGAATTCATCGACAAATGGTGCGGTCATTTCTTTCAATTGTCGAATAGCCTCATCATTTGTGCGGTAGCCGCGACCCACGACAATCGTTCGATCATCCAACCAGACAATATCACCGCCGTCTGATACTGCATCTCCCGTCAACTCTCCAATAATCGGAATTGCTTTTTCTTCCAGAAATTCTTTATAAACAGCTGCTTCTGGTTGCCTAAGCTTTTTACCCGACTTTAAAATAATCGCACCCGCCGGCGTAAATTTCACTGGATCATGCGCATATAACGAATCCATCCCCACTTCAGTAGATGCTGGTAAATAATCAATTTGTGGTACATGTTGTTCAAGAATTGCTATAAAATTTGCAAATTCACGAACAGCCTCTTCAAAGTTTGGTTCTTCAAGATAATTAAAGGTTTGCCATTGTTCTGCAAGATAATGTTGGTTGCGAAAAGCTTCCGTTGGATTTTTCACAATCACTCGTTCTAGGGAACTATACATTGATGAACAATACGTCATTTCACTTCACCCTTTTCCGTCTAGTGGAAAACGTTTCCGTTTATCGGAAAGTTTATATGTAAAATATATTCGATTCATGATATAATGTCAATGTATTTAGAATAATTAATTCTATATGGCGTATTTTTAAGATTGGCGGTGTTGTATATGCAATCGATTGACCGTGCCATGACCGTAGCAAGCGTCTTGGCAACACACGCAACGGACAATGGTCTATCCATTTCAGACCTTTCCAAACAATGTGAGCTACCCCTTAGCACTATGCACAGATTACTAAAAGCAATGATCAAACAAGGTATGGTCGAACAAGATGAGCGCAGCAAATGCTATCGTCTCGGTACCATTTGGTTGGAATATGGTTTAAAAGTGTATGATTCGATGGACTATGTGAATAAAATAAGACCTGAGCTCGAACGCTTAATGCGGGAAGTAGAAGAAAGTGTTTACCTCAGCAAGCCTACAGGGCTAGAAGCCATCATTATTGAGAGAATTGACAGCGAGAACAACCCTATTCGAATTTATGACCAGCTTGGTTTACGTATCCCTATGCATATCGGCGCAGCAAACAAAGCCATGCTCGCCCATATGTCTACTACTAAATCGAAATCGATATTGGAGAAACTTCTTCCTCTGGAACAATTGCCTGCAATTGACGAAACGTTAAAACAGATAAAAAAACAAGGTTACGCTGTGAGTCATGGGGAAAGAACAGAAGGTACCTCCTCTGTCGCAGTTGCCGTTTTGACCGGATTAGGAGAAGTTGTCGGAGCAGTAAGTATAGGATTTGTCAGCTTTAATCTGACAGAGGATCGAATGGAATTTCTCATTAAAAAAGTAATAGAAACAGGTAAAAGAATATCTGAAAAGCTTGGTTCTAACCAAAGCTAATTAATAAAAAAACGACTTCTGCACATTCACATGCGGAAGTCGTTTCAAGTTCTTATAAAAAGATAATGATCGCTAGTATGGCTGCCAAGACTAGTCTATAAATTGCGAATGGCATTAGCTTGACACGTGAAATGAGCTTTAAGAAGAAACGGATGGAAATCAGAGCGAAGATAAATGCGCTGATGAATCCCACGATGTAAAAAGATAGATCATCCATTGAAAGCTCTTCCCAGTTTTTCACCACTGATACGAGACTTGCGCCTGCCATAATCGGAACCGCCATAATGAATGTAAAATCGGCTGCCGTCTTATGATTCATCCCAAACAGCACACCACCTGAAATCGTCGCACCAGAACGGGAAAATCCTGGCCATAAAGATAGACATTGTACAAGACCGACTGTGAACGCCTGCTTGTATGTAATTTGGTCCAATGTGTTAACCCATGGCTTTTTCGGACCGAATTTATCAGCCACAATCATTAAAATAGACCCTGCAACTAGTGCAAAAATCACCGTTTCTACACCTGAAAGTTGTTCATCAATTAAGTCCTTCAGTGCAAAGCCAATAATAACTGCCGGTAGCATCCCAATAATGACATGCAGTAAATTGAAGCTCGAATTCATTTTTTGTCCGTCTATCTTATAAAGTCCTACCAAGCTGAATAGACGCTTCCAAAAGACGATAACAACAGCTAAAATTGAACCCAATTGAATAACAATCTTAAATGTGAAAGCCGAACGGTCTCCAAGAAAATCTTTTGTCTTCAGCCACATATCATCGACAATAATCAAATGCCCCGTTGAAGACACCGGTGCAAACTCCGTCATTCCTTCTACAAATCCAAGAATCAACGCCTTGATCAATTCAAATAATTCCATATGTTTTTACACTCTCTTTCCACGTGAATAACTAGTATTCCTCTAACTTTACTAAATACCTAATATAAGTGCAAACCGAACAGCGAAGGGTTCGGTTTGTATAATTTCTGCGCCCTTTGCAGAAATTATACAAGAATTTAAAAAGCACTCACCGACTAACAAAGGAGCGAAGGGTTCGGTTTGTATAATTTCTGTGCTCTTTGCAGAAATTATACAAGAATTTAAAAAGCACTCACCAGCTCACAAAGAATGGACGCTATTGAATAAGTAAATGTTTCCTTGTTTTCGATTACTTTACGCATTCCATTCCATTATTATGACTTTTTATCTCATTTTAAAATTGTGTATAACTTTTAAGAAAACCGAGTTACCCACAGTTCTTCGTGTATAACTTATAAAAATGTTTATAATTTCTGAATTTTCTACCCAAAACTGCTTTTTGATGTCATTAACTCCGTTTCTTCAAAAAAAGATATCCACACTATCCGCTTCATCTAAAAAAGACTCCAACCCATTATGGATTCAGAGTCCTTTTATCATTTACGCTTCTTGATAATGCTCGTTCAGTTTCGTACGCAAGGCAGCCTTTAGAAATTTCCCTACGGATGTTTTCGGAATTTCATCCAGGAAAACGATATCGTCCGGAACCCACCACTTCGCAAACTGCCCTTCTAAATAGCTTAGTAACTGCTGTTTCATTTCCTCATCCCCGGTTTGTCCTTCATGCAAGACTACGCAGGCAAGTGGGCGCTCCAACCATTTTTCATGCGGCACAGCAATAACTGCCGCCTCAAAAACAGAATCATGAGTCATTAGTGCATTTTCCAAGTCGACAGACGATATCCATTCACCACCACTCTTAATTAAATCTTTTGTGCGGTCAGTCAATTTCAGATAGCCGTTCTCCATCATCACCGCGATATCACCCGTATAGAGCCAACCATCTCGGAACGCTTCCTCCGTCCGTTCATCCTTATAATACTCACTCGCAATCCACGGTCCACGAATCGCCAATTCCCCCATCGTTTTTCCATCCCAAGGCGCATCGCCGTTTTCATTGATAATCCGGACTTCAAGACCAGGCATCGGCAAGCCTTGTAGTGCACGAATATCAATTTTCTCATCCATCGTCAAGTCCTCCATACCCGATGTATAAACGGACAGGCTGACGAGCGGAGTCGTTTCGGTCATGCCATAACCTACGATAAATGGAATACCTAGTTTTTCTTCAAATGCGCGAATCAAACCTTTTGGTGATGCTGAACCGCCACAGACAATAGCCCGGAGCGACGACAGGTCTCTCGGATTTTGCTCTTGCTCCTTTAGCACAGCGAGCCAAATTGTCGGCACACCAGCAGTGATTGTCACTTTTTCCTGTTCAATTAAATCCAACAGTAATTTTGGATTCATGCCGGGTCCTGGAAGAACTTGTGTTGTCCCAAAGAAAACAGCGGCGAACGGCATCCCCCATGCATTGACGTGAAACATCGGTACTACGGGCAAGATGACGTCCTGTTCCCTCAGCCCCATTGCATCCGCAAGTCCAAGTGCAAAACTATGAAGCACTAAACCACGATGCGTATAAATAACACCTTTTGGATTGCCCGTCGTCGCAGATGTGTAGCACATACCAGCAGGCGTATTTTCATCAAGATCATCAGGAAATACATAATCATCGGATGCAGCTTCAAGAAGTGCTTCATAAGAATGAACATTTTCTAATAATGTTTCTGGAATTTCCTTACTATCTCCCATGATGACATAATGTTTTACCGTTTTGAGGAATGGAGCTAGTTTTTCAAGATGCGGAAATAAGTTGTCATCTACTAGCAAAATTTCATCTTCCGCATGATTGATCACGTACGCAATATGTTCTGGCGACAAGCGAATATTAATCATATGAAGGATTGCCCCTGTACATGGAACACCAAAATAAGCTTCCAAGTGGCGATGATGATTCCAGGCGAATGAACCGACTTTCGTTCCATGCTGCATCCCAAGCTTTGTCAACGCGTCTGCAAGCTTGCGTGATCTTTTTGCGAAATCCCGATAAGGAATACGGTGAATGGTGTCTTCCCCCGTCCGCGAAATGATTAGCTTGTCCGGGAAAAATTGTTCTGCTCGTTTAACAAATGACGATAATAAAAGCGGTGTTTGCATCATAATAGACATCTCCCTTTTCATCGAATGATAATATCAGCATTGCAACTACCCTAATTATGAACGATACGCATGCTCGGCTCTATTTATGCCTTTAGTTCACTGAATAAAAAGATTTTTCTATATTAATAGAATACATGAAAGCGGTTACAACTTCCACAATGAAGATAAACCAATTTTCACTTAGACGATATCAGCCCCAAGTCTTAGATGAAAATCCGTTCCCCGCCCGTTTGGACAAACTGAAAATCGTTATAAGATTAATCTACAAACGAAAGGAGGAACTACAAATGAAAAAATTTGGTCTTGCAGTACTCGGTATCACAGCAGCAATTGTCGTCCTAGCAAATCTTGGATCACTACTTGCTCTTGCCCTTTCCGCATTAATCGCCTATGCGGGGTTCCACTACTATAGAAAGAGCGAGTCTACATTCAAAAAAATATTCTGGGGAGCTGTTCTACTAATCGGTTTATTCTCAGCTATTTCGAATGTACCTGCTTTCTTCGGCATCATCGCACTCATTGGTGTGCTGTATGTGTGGCGTAAATGGAAAGGCACAGAAAGTAACAGCATCATCACTAACGTCTCAGATGATCCCTTCGTAAACTTCGAACGTCAATGGAACGAAATCACAAAATAATGAGGAGGAATTCACTATGAACTCACTTTGGAACAGATTTAAATATTCAGTACAGGCTGATCTTCACACTTTATTCGACAAAAAGGAAAATAAAAACCCGATTGCAATGTTGAATCAATACATTCGCGAGGCAGAAAAACAAACAGAATCTATCGGAAAGTTACTTGAACGTCAAAGTAAATTGAAAATAGAACTTGAAAAAGAATTGGCAGAAGCAGAAAAAATGTCCGACAAACGTCGTAACCAGCTTGAACTCGCACAAGCTGCTGGTGAAGAAGACCTCGTTGCATTCGCTTCAGAGGAAATTGCAGCATACGACACACGCTCTGCTGAATTGGCGGAAAGCGTGACAGAAACAGCTTATGAATTAAATTCGTTAGAGCGTAAATTTGAGGAAATGAAACATAAAGTGAAAGACATGAAGGTAAGGCAGCTTCAATTGATGGGCAAAGAGAATGTCACGCGTGCACACCACCGTATGGACCAAGTCATCTCCCCCGAAAATGCGGATAGCCGTGTAGCATCCGTTGGAGAGATGAAAAAGTATATCGAGAATCTTGGCGGTAAAATCGAGCAGGAATACGAAACATCATCCATGGAACGCCGTTTGGAATCACTTGAGAAAGTAAATACTGCCCCCATTCTTGAAAAAGAATCGGCAAAAGAAGAACAAATTGTGTAAAATAGAAACAATGAGGAGGAAGGTACCTACCTTCCTTTTTTTCTAATAGTTATGTCTGACATCAAGAAGGGAGAATCTCAATATGCAACGTGTAGATACAAATAAAATCACATTTTGGGCACTCGCCTTCCTACTGCTCATTTTTTTCGAAGCAGTCATATTCCATAATGGCAATATCGTGTTCGTCCTTCTTGGTGCCGGACTTCTTTATTATGGTTCACGTAAACGCTCGAAGTGGATGTTTCTGCTTGGCTTTTTCTTTATCGCCATGGCACTTTTCACGTTATGGAGCTTACGCCTTCTTATTTTTGCAGCGATTGTTTATATACTTGTTCGGTTATGGAAAGGCGTACCATCCGAAGAAATTATGCGCCCCCTCAAGGAATTCCAAAAAGAAACACCGAATGCTATCTGGAAAAATAAACTATTTTCTATCCAATCCTCTCCTTTTTCATCTTATGAATGGCAGGATATTCACATCCAAGGGATGTTCGGGGATCTTCACATCGATGTAACGGATACCGTGTTACCAAAAGGAACTTCTTTAATTTCTGTCAGACAAGGAATTGGAAAAATTAAAATTGACCTACCGTATGAAATTCCAGTACGTATCCATTACACAACACTGTTCGGCGATGTCCGATTATTCGATACCCACCGAAAGCGGCTCATTAATGAGTCCCTTCATATGAAAGACAGTTATGAAGGGAAACAGAAGGATAGTGCAGAGCTCATCATTACGCTTTCTACATGGGCTGGAGATGTCGAGGTGACACGAAAATGAAGGCAGTTATAGGACGCGGGTTATTTCTATCATTCCTTTTTACTAGTATTGCCGCAGTTTATATCTACTTTCTTCTCGATTTACCGTTAGATGAAAGTTGGTTTGCCTTTTACGAATTACAATTTGCCGACGTACCACTCGGTTGGTGGATTTTAAACACTACACTTTTGCTCGGCTGGGGAATCGCCATTTGGACGAATTCTCTAGGACGCTCAAAAGAGAGAGCCCTTGAGCAAAGATTATCTGGTTTGATTGACTCGGAACGGGATGATTTTCCCAAAGAAAAGTTCACACCACGTATGGATCGAGCCATCGATACAGTATCGACGGTTATTCAAACACAGCGCAAAAGTTTGCAACGTATTACTGACGAGCGTGCTGAAGCACAAGATCAACTGATTCAAGAACGCATTGTGCAAGAACGGCAGCGACTTGCACGTGAACTGCATGATTCCGTGTCGCAGCAGCTTTTTGCAGCCTCGATGCTGTTATCCTCGATTACGGAAAGTAATGACAATATGGAAACGCAAAAACCATTGCTACAGGTTGAGCGCATGGTGCAGCAAGCGCAACTTGAAATGCGGGCATTGTTGCTGCATTTACGCCCTGCCGCATTAAATAATAAATCACTCGCCGAAGGGCTTGAAGAATTATTAGTAGAATTACGGGAGAAGGTTCTGTTCGATATTCGATTTCGCTTAGAAGAAGTGACATTGTCCAAAGGCGCGGAGGATCATTTATTTCGCATAGCACAGGAGACATTATCCAATACATTACGTCACGCGCAAGCAACAGAAGTGGACGTCTTATTTGTCGAACGTGATGGACTCGCTATTTTCCGGGTGCAGGATAACGGGGTAGGATTTAAAGACAGTGATGGCAAAGGCGGTTCGTACGGCCTGCAGAACGTCAAAGAACGCGCGATTGAAATAGGCGGAACGTGCAAAATCGTTTCTATTCCATCGCAAGGAACGATTGTCGAAGTGAAGTTGCCTGCGCGGAAGGGAGAGGAAGTAAATGATCAAGATCTTATTAGTGGATGACCATGAAATGGTACGGATTGGCGTATCAGCTTACTTGCAGGTACAGCCTGACATGGAAGTAGTTGGTGAGGCAGTAAATGGACGCGAAGCTGTCGGGAAAGCACTGGAGCTACGACCTGATATCATTTTAATGGATATGGTCATGCCGGAAATGAACGGTGCCGAAGCAACTGCTGCCATTATTAAAGAATGGCCGGAAGCAAAAATCGTCATTGTCACAAGCTTTTTAGATGATGACAAAGTCTATCCTGCGCTCGAAGCAGGCGCGATTAGTTACATATTAAAGACTTCTAATGCGAAACGCATTGCAGAGGCAATCCGAGAAACCTTAAAAGGTCAAACAGTGTTGGAGCCTGAGGTCACAACTAAAATGATGAAAAAAATGCGCGCAGGCAATGAACGAAAGTTGCACGATGAGTTAACAGAACGCGAACTTGAGATTTTGCTACTGTTGGCGCAAGGGAAGACCAATCAAGATATTGCAGATGAGCTATTTATTGCGCTGAAAACAGTGAAAACACATGTCAGTAATTTGCTAGCTAAACTTGAAGTGCAAGATCGGACGCAAGCTGTGATTTATGCGTTTAAGCACGAGTTAGTGGAGTAAAATAAAAGAGAATACGGTGCCTGCGCGCCACTCACTCTAAAATAAAAGCAACCGCTCCGCGATGGGATGGTTGCTTATACTTTATGGTTTGGCAGGGACATTATTCGTTTTCTCTCCATTCCACTTATCATGCGACTCTTGGTTAAATTCACGATCGTACTCTTCTTTATCCCCGAAAGGGAAGCGCTCACCTGACTTCGGTTTGTTATAGCCACTGTCTATCTTGTTCGCGGCAAAAGCAGACGGCTCGTTTTCTCCTGTTTTTTTCTGTTCATTTCTCCTAAATACCTCGGTTACGTTTGAATCGGATGGGTCTGCAAGTGGTAACTCATCTGACTTACCCACTCCAGCCACTTTTGGTTCAAAATCTTCCTTGTTCGGATACTTTCCATCTGATTTTGTCATCATACACTCCTCCTTCTCTCTATATATTCGCTAAGTAAAGTCAATTCCCCTCTTACTCTATTCCTTTAAATGGATTAGTTTAAACCTATTTTTCAAAAATTATCGAAACCATTTTTACCCTATATCGTCCTATTCTAAACTTGGGGGTGATTTTTTGAACAAACTCATCGGCTTTGCGCTACCAGTTATCAGCATTACCATGCTGATTTGGATTGAACAAGGACTAGAAATTGAATACATGTGGAAAACGGTAGCGAAGGTGATTTTTTTCTTAATCATCCCACTTATTTTATTCAAAAAAGTTGGATTTCCCTTTCTAAAACTACGCCAAACTGATAAAAAAAGTATGAACATCGCAATTGGTTCGGGGCTAACCATTACAGGAATTATCATTGGAGCATTCGTCATTTTATTGCCATTCATCGATATCGACGCACTTCTTATTGACCTTGCAGATGCTGGTATCACACCAACAGTATTCCCGTTCGTCGCTCTTTATATCCTGTTTGGCAATTCATTATTGGAGGAGTTTTTCTTTCGTGGCTTGTTACCGAATTTTTTCGTAAAATCTCATCTCCGTCTTTTTTTGCCGTCCTTCTTTTTTGCTATTTACCATATCGCAATTTTCCTGCCTTGGTTTAGTCCTGCACTTCTCGTACTTGCCGTTACAGGACTTTGGATTGGCGGAATTATTTTTCAGCTAGCCAATGAACGAAGTCGAACGATTTTACCTTCATGGACCATTCACATGTTTGCCGATGTCGGTGTTTTGCTCATCGGGGTATATATACTTTACTTCTATTAAAAAAGCTGTACGCACTTGCGCACAGCTTTCTTTTTTTATTCATCAAGCCGGTACGGTGACGGTCACTTTAAATAAATCCCCATCGACTTCGATTGTCATATTGCCATTATGCAGATCGACGATGGATTGTGCGATGGCAAGGCCAAGTCCTGAACCGTCTGTATGACGTGATGTGTCCGCTCGTTTGAAACGTTCAAACAACTCATCCGTATTCTCACCGAGCTCATACTTTGTTATATTCTTCACAACGACCTCAGCACGATCTTCTACTTTTCGAAGCGTAATATACACGCGTGTGCCTGGTAATGTGTACTTAATGGCATTGACGATTAAGTTATCGAGCACGCGCCACCAGCGTTTGCCATCTACATAAGCCACAAGCGCCGAATCAGGCATGCTGACCCTGAAATCTAATCCTGTTTTCGAAATTTCTTCTGCATGCTCTGCAAGTGCTTGTTGCAACAATTGTGCCAGATCCACACGCTGTCTTTGTAACTCCAGGTTACCACTTGCCATTTTCGATACTTCAAATAAATCCTCGATCAAAGTCTTCAAACGCTGTGACTTCTTATCCAACACATCAACATATTTTGTACGCTCTTCCGCTGTAATGTCTTCATTTTTCAATAAATCCGTATACGTAATAATTGATGTCAGCGGTGTTCGTAAATCGTGACTGACATTTGTAATCAATTCCGTTTTCAAGCGCTCACTTTTGGCTTGCTCGCTCATCGAATTGCGGACACCTTCACGCAGATTATTCAAATTCTTGGCATGCTCTGCCAGCGGGGATTTTCCCTCAATCTCAATTTCCTTGTGTAACCGACCATCCGCCATCGCTTCTGTCGCCGCCATAATACGATTCAAATACGCTGCTCTTCTCACAAAAATGTAGATGAAAGGAAATCCGACAAACAAAGCAAGTGGAGCATAAATGATAATTAACGGTGGATACATCGCAACACCAAACAATCCTATTCCCGCCAAGAAAAAGCCAATCAGCAAGACGAACATTTGCATACCGATCTTCCTATTTAAAAACATGCCTTGCAAAGCGAATAAGAATCTCATACTGTAACTCTCTTTACTATCCTTTTCCAACGCTCCCTCAACCTTTAAACGTTCAACGAATAGGACCAGTTGAAATACTGTTGCCCACAAGATACACATCAAGATAACTAGCTGTATTCCTAGAATGACTCCACTTTCTAGTCTATATTGAGAAAAGAATCCTGAATAGCGGCCTACAACTTCTCCTACTAAAATCCAGACAACACTGGCTGAAAACAATAGCAACGCTGCTTTCAGGTCAATCTTTTGCTGTTGATAACGTTCTACAAAACGACTTGTCGTGACCCATTCTTTGTTGAAACGTATGACCGTCAACAAAGCCCCTAATGCAAGCGCACCAAGCGTCCAAATAATATATAAACTTAGCTGTTTTCGGCTATGTCGTTCTACATTTATACCTAGCGAGCCTTTCTTCAATGCACTTTGTGGCACAACTACAGTTCCCTCAAACTTCTTCATCGTTTGTGGCTGACTAGGCTCCAAAGCAGCGCCTTGTGCATGCTCTGTAGATACCTCTTCAGTCACAGTGGCAACTGTATCTCTAAACGCCGACACTCCACTTTCATAGTCCTCAGGCTGATACCTGTCATAATGAAAGTCATTGGTCTGACCTGGCGCTGCTCGGAAATAACCTTCCTCTGCACTGAAAGTCTCTATATAGCCCGTCGTTACATTGATATCTCCCGAAGTAAACGTTTCCCCTGTCTGACTATCCGTTAATTCATAAACAACAGGAAAATAAAGATTTTCCTTAGCACCTTGGATGCGACGCTGTAACTCTTCTTCTAGCTGTTGTTCTTTATTCACACGAATTTTCGCCTCTACATGCGCATCCGATTCAAAATTTTTCCGAATGTCGTCAATTTTCGTATCGCGCTCTTCTATCAATGTTGCTTTCAGCTTGTCACTTTTCCCTGCTTCTGCATCAGCAATTCGTTGTGTATATTGCTCTTCAATATTGCCAATCTGCTCAGAAAGCGTTCCATAATAATTTCGGTGCTCTTCGATTTCAGATTTTGTAACAGTAATCCGCTTTTTCTCCGCCTCTATGTCAATCGGATTCAAAACAGCTTTAGTAAGATTTTCATAAAAATTATTCATTTCCCATTGGAATTCATTTGATTCTACATAACTTTTTCCAATATAGCGCAAGTTACCACCTGTAAATGATAGCAATGCCATTAAAAACACAGTTACTAATGAAGTCCATATAATTATTTGCATACTATAATTCTTTTTCACCGTTACACACTCCCCTTTATCAACCGCGTAAGATAAGCGATTGCTCGACCCGAACGTTCCACACCATTCCCCACCATGTCGATGATGTAGGAAAAGCAATAGCCAATACTAACAGCCGCAATCACCAGTGCAATTATCGACCAAACAATGGTATAATCACTTTTCGATTTTGTAGCCAATGCCCCACACCACCTTTACGTATCTTGGATTTTTCGGGTCTGCTTCGATTTTCTCACGAATTTTACGAATATGGACTGCGACGATATTTTCCGCATTGTACGCTTCCTCATTCCAAACACGCTCATAAATTTCATTAATAGAAAAGACACGACCGACATTTTTCATGAGTAATTCTGTAATTTTGAATTCGATCGGTGTTAGTTTCACCGGGTTACCATCGAGCGTGATTTCCTTCGCTTCTTCATCCAACACAAGCCCATCAACTTCGATGTTTTTTTGCCCCTCATATGTACCGAGCTGAACATAACGCCGTAATTGCGATTTGACCCGCGCCATTAACTCCATTGGGTGAAACGGCTTCGTCACATAATCGTCCGCACCGACAGACAAACCATGAATCTTATCAGAGTCCTCCGCCTTGGCGCTCAGCATAATAATCGGGATATTGCGCGCCTCCCGAATTTTGAATGTCGCCGTAATACCATCCATATTCGGCATCATAATATCAAGAATGAGTAGATGGACTTCATTCGCCTCTAATAATGCGAGTGCTTCCTGTCCATCTGCCGCCTTTAATACGTCATAGCCTTCATTTTTTAAATAAATTTCAATACCATCACGGATATCCTGATCGTCATCCGCCACAAGTACTTTGAACTTCGCCATCATCCGCACCTCACTTTTCCTAACTCTATGATACCAATTGTAACGACCAAATCTTAACATTCACCCATTGTAATTATGAAGAAATTCTTAAGATGGATTGTAAACCCAAATAATCGAGGTAGAGGAACTATTATCCATTTGTTATACTTGAACGAATGAAAGGGGGAATAGTTCATGAAAGGACGTTTTTTCTGGGTGGCGCTCAGTTTGATTGGCGTAAGTTGGATTGTAAATTCTATGTACGCCTATTCAAAGCAGCTAGATGAGCCTATTTTCTTGGATCACTATATCGACATGACCTATCAGGATAATTTATATGTAACGTTTTTCTATCTGACCAATAGAAATGATACATCTATTATAAGCTCCATGAACGCCGGTGATCTTAGAGCCTATCCAGAACAGTCTTATGGCTTTTTTAATGAAACTAATCAAATTTATAATCACCAGGACTTCGGTCGTTACGTGTTACGAAGTGTCAATGTAGAGTTCTACAACCCTTATGGAGATCGACTAGATTATTCTGCAACGGAAATGGATGTTGTGTTTTCAGATGGTAGAGTCGTCACCGCTCCTATCGGCCATATCATGACTCACCCATCAACTGGGGATACAAGACCTCTTGAACACACAAGTAGTGGAAGCAGTAGCGATAACACCGGACAAAACTACTATCGCGCACTTGAACCACTGACAATCGAAGCCGTTGAATACTCATTCCAAGAGGACTTACAGGACGATTTCCTCATTAAACTGAATACACCGAAAGGTCAATTGAAATCAAAAGCATCGGAAGCAGCATTTCCTGATCAAATGAATAGTCAGTGGAACGATATACCTGGACTCGACTTAGAGAATGTTTCATTCCCCATTCTTTTACAAGAGCATGATAGACTCAGTATCCACAGAAAATCTCCTACAAATTCGAGGAAGGTTTTGAATGTAAGTATTTATATAAAAGGCACAACCGAATCAGGCAAAGACTTCACTACAACATCTGGCATTATCACACAACCTTATTTAGATAAACAGGACGTCAAAGCTATTATCGAGTCAAAAACAAAGGGGGATACTGATGAATAAAGCATTGCAGTATCTATTCTGGGGATATCTTTTCATCTTTTTCCGCATTCAAATTGGGATTGATTGGTTTGCTGATCCTCTTGGCTATTTGCTGATTGCATCAGGATGTTTGCTCATCATCAAACAATATCCACAGGCTAAAAACGCAAGAATTGTGGCGCTGATTGGCGCAGTCATTACGATTCCAGCTGTTTTTGTTGATCTCTCAGCACCTCATCTTGGCATGTGGGAATTCTATTCCGTATCGTTATTTTTCCTCAAATTAATTGTCGCCTATTTTTTATTTGACGTTCTAAAAATCATTGTCGCGGACTATGGTAATCAAAAGCTCATACAGCGAACGAAAAGTGTCTATACGTTTTATATCACTATTCACTTAGCTTCGCTTTTTCTCATGTCTTTCTCCATGAACATGCCCGAATATCCTTGGGTTACTTTTGTCGTCGCCCTTGCCGTAGGTCGCTTGATTATGGATATCGCATTTCTTCTACTACTGGGGGCTATTCGGCGTGGGGAACCGCGTCAAACACCCCATACTCATGACTACTCAATGTGAAACCATTCTTTAATTTGGAGGGATGGAATGTTTAAAAACCAATCGGGTCAAGTGAGAGCTGGCTGGCTCATTGCACTGGCTTTTGCTGCTATGCTAATTGTTCAACAGCTATTTGCACTTCCCGGTATTATTCTATTGTTTGTCACCGAAGCACCTTTTCATGGGGCATCTGGTTATTCCGACATACTCACTGCCCTTGATGGACATCCATGGATTTACCTCTTGATGCAAGGCGGTGGTACGGCTGGCGGCATCCTCATCACGTTCCTGTTATGGCGTTTTATAAATAAAGGAACTATGAAACAACTAGGCTTCAGAGGCTCATTGAATGACTTATGGTTTGGACTTTTTTTCGGGGCCATTTCAATTACTTTGATTTTTATTGTCTTGACGGCGACTGTTAATGTAAAGCTTATCAATCCATTATCCAGTCCGCAGTTTTCAGTGTCTACAATCACTTTTCTACTTCTATTTATTCTTGTAGGTGTCTTCGAAGAGATGTTCTTTAGGGGCTATGTCATGTCTACAATGGCAGCCCGAGGGAATAAAAAGTGGGTGATTTATGTAGCATCCGCTGTGATTTTCAGCGTCGCACATGGTGCAAATCCAAATGTGAGTATCATAGGACTAGTCAATATCGCATTGGTAGGGATTTTATTTGCCTATATGTTTGACGCTACAAAGAGTCTCTGGCTACCCATCGGCTATCATATTACATGGAATTACTTTCAGGGGAATGTCTTTGGATTCGCGGTAAGCGGCACGACACCAAATGGCATCTATGTCGTAGAAATTGCTGAAGGACGTGATTGGTTGACAGGTGGCACGTTTGGTCTAGAAGGCGGAATCCTATCGACCGTGCTCATCCTTGCAGGTTTTATCGCCACAAGACTGTATGCAATATCGCAATATCACAAACAGACAGAGAGCTAATCATGCTCCCTGTCTGTTATTTTTTCTCCCACCCAATGTTAAAACAAGTATGCCTCCAAGCAACAACGCAACGCCCATCCACGACGTCACATTTAAATGCTCACCAACCACAAGCACACTTAACACAGCGGCTGTCAATGGTTCTGCTAATGATAGCGTAACTGCCGATGACGATGGAATTCGTTTCAATCCCGCGGAGAACAGAATGTACGCAATACTTGTCGTGGCAATTCCTAGATATAACACGACTGAAATACCACGACCTGTCAGTAAACCTTCCGTTTCGAAAATAAACAAAAACGGCAGCAACATTATTGCGCTCATCGAAAAGATAACTGCTACTGCGGGTACAGCATCTACCTTAGCGAGTACGTCTTTATTGACGAGCGTATAGAATGCAAACAACAGCCCTGCCCCTAATGACATTGCGACGCCAAGCGGATTGACGACGATGCCATCTTTATTTAAAAAGAGTAGTCCACAGCCGATAATGGCAAGTGCTGTTGCCAGCAGCCATACTCTTGTTGGGCGACGCTTTACTACTAACCATTCAATAATGCCAGAAAAAACGGGCGCGCTACCGATGGTGACGACTGTACCGATCGCCACGCCGGTAAGTCGGACGGATGAAAAGAATAAATACTGGAAAATTGCCATCGAAATAGCTGCGTATATTGTCGATTTCCACGGCCAATTTCGGAAATTGATTTTACGCAGGACAAGTAAAATGATGAGCAATACAAATCCGCCAACTGCTAGTCTCGACGCCCCCACTGCTAACGGATGAATCGTTTGTGGCATAAACGTCTGTGCGGTGCCTGTTGTCCCCCAAAGGATTGCTCCGAACAGGACAACCAAATATGAAATACGCTGTGACATCCGAATCCCCCTTCTCTTTATATTAGAAGATACCATACAAACTAATTTTTCCAACACTTTAATTTCACTTGACATAACTAGCATAAGTATCCTAAACTACTTACTTGTGCATAGCACCACGTGGTTCATCAACCATCCCACGTAAAAAAACTAGGAGGAATTGAATAATGAAGGTTAAAACGTTGGCAACAAGCGGAATAATTGCTGCTCTATATGTTGCCGTCACTTTGCTAGTGGCACCATTCGGATTTACAAATGTGCAATTCCGCATATCAGAGATGTTCAACCATCTCGTTGTCTTTAATAAGAAGTTCATCTTTGCTATTGTACTTGGTGTTTTTGTAGCGAATTTATTTTCACCACTTGGATTATACGACCTATTTTTCGGAGTAGCTCAATCGCTCATCGCGCTGACGATTACGATTTTCTCTGCGAAATTTATTGGCGGGATCGTGAAACGTATGTTATTCAATACCGCGGTGTTCACATTTTTAATGTGTATTATTGCATTTGAATTGAATCTTGCTTTAGAATTACCATTTCTATTTACTTGGTTAACCGTAGCAGTAGGTGAATTTGTCGTTATGATTGTCGGGATTCCGATTATACTTGCGTTGAATAAACGACTAAACTTCGAGAAGCTTATCTAAACTTTATTCAGTAGGGATTTTTAAGTGGGAGATGACCTAATGTATATTACCATTGAAGAAGCTGCCGAACACTTGGGAATGCCCATTGGACAAGTTCAAAAGTATGTATTAGAAGGTCGCATTCGCTCCGTCCATGACGGCGAACAATTTTTGATTAATAAATCCCAATTTACTCTTTATTTTGAACAGCTTGAAGTACTAAAACAACAAATCGACGACTGGCGTAATGAACCACTACCTCCAGATCGTGATATAAAAGATGAAGATTGAAAAATGAATCGTGGCAGCATTTCTATAAGCACTTACAAAATAAACGAACCGTCAAAGGCTAATCCCCTTCGACGGTTCGTTTTATTTTCAACTTGTGACGACTACTGCTTGACGTTTCCCTATAATCTGCAAAAAGTCGCCAACCATTGCGCTGCCGGTTGGATACATACCCGCGCCAGGACCAATAAGTGTCAACGAACCGAGATGGTCTGTGTCTACAATAATTGCATTGTCTACCCCATCAACGCTGTACAACGGGTGATCCGCACCGATAAGTACAGGACCAACACTGCCGGACAACATTCCACTGTCATCTACTATAATGTCAGCAACATGGCGATAGCGGAGATTCCCCGCTGCCGCATCCTTCACACCTTCAATCGTTACCTCGTCGATGCCAACAATCGGAACATCTTGCCAATCTGGCTGGCTGCCGAATGCCAAGCCGCTTAAAATCATCAGTTTGCGGAACGCATCTTTACCACCGATATCATCCGTTGGATCTGCTTCCGCATAGCCTAGCGCTTGCGCTTCTTTCAATGCTACTTCGAATGATACTTCCTCCTCACGCATTTTCGTGAGGATAAAATTCGATGTACCATTCAAAATTCCGCGAATACGCCGTACACGATCTGCTGGCAACAAGCTCGTAATCGTCCGGATAATTGGAACGCCACCTGCTGTTGTCGCCTCATATCGCGCTTGAACGTCACGAGATTCCGCGTGTCTGGCAAGTTCCTGACCACGCTTTGCAAACATCGTTTTATTGGCCGTAATGACATGAATGCCCTTGTCAATTGCTTCTGTTAAATAGCGGAATGCCGGTTCTTCACCAACAATTGCTTCAAATATGACATCAATAGCGGGATTCGACAAAATCTCTTGGACATCATCTGTGAACTTTGTTTCTGGTGTTGCCAATCGTTCTTTCGACGTATCACGTACGAGAATAGACACGATGTCAATCGTATGACCCGTTTCTTGCTGAATGTCTTCTTTTCTTTCATTCAAAATCCTATAAATTCCTTCGCCTACAGTGCCAAAACCGAGTATAGCGACTTTGATTGACGACATACCGCCACCTCCATGAATTGCTTACTAATCAGCGGGAGGGTAAAAATCCTGCTAGATAGAAGTTAAGGTCATGCTGTTACTGGTACTGCCTTCTCAATGGCCTGTGCAAGGTCTGCGATAATATCTTCTACCGCTTCCAGTCCAACTGATAGGCGAATCAATTCTTCTTTGACGCCTGCTTTTTCAAGCCCCTCTGCCGATAGCTGCTGATGCGTTGTTGAAGCCGGGTGAATAATGAGTGATTTCGCATCCCCAACGTTGGCAACATGCGACCAAATGTTAACATTATCTATCAAATTACGACCCGCTTCACGCCCACCCTTAATACCGAAGACGATAATCGATCCAAAGCCGTTTTTCAAATATTTTTTCGCATTGGCAGCCGATGGATGGTCTTCCTGACCCGTGTACGTTACCCACTCCACTGACGGATGCTGTTTCAAATAATCTGCCACTTTAAGCGCATTGGCATTATGCTTTTCCACACGTAAATGCAATGTTTCAAGCCCTTGTAGGAAAGCAAATGCATTGTCTGGGCTCAAGCATGGACCGAAGTCACGCAGTGCTTGAACACGAAGTTTCGTAGCAAATGCTGCACCTGCCGCGTCAATACCATAACGGATTCCATGATACGTTTCATCTGGCTCCGTAAAGCCAGGGAATCGTCCTTGTGTCCAGTCAAATTTACCAGCATCGATTGCCACACCACCGATAGATGTCCCGTGTCCACCAATCCATTTCGTTGCAGAATGAATGACAACGTCTGCGCCAAAGTCGATAGGATTCGAGCCATACGGTGATGGGAATGTATTATCGATGAGTAGTGGAAGCCCATTGTCGTGTGCGATGTTTGCAACTGCTTCAATATCGAGCACATGAAGGCTTGGGTTACCAATTGTTTCAGCGAAAATCGCCTTTGTTTTATCTGTAATGGCTGCACGGAAGTTTTCAGGGTCCGTCGCATCCACAAACTTCACGTTGATGCCGTAGCGTGGAAGTGATACCGCGAATAAATTATAAGTACCTCCGTACAAATTACTTGCTGCTACGATTTCATCTCCAGCACCTGCGATATTTAAAATCGAAAACGCAATAGCTGCCATTCCTGAAGATAGAGCAACTGCTGCCGCTCCACCTTCTAATAAAGCAACGCGCTTTTCAAAAACATCGACCGTTGGATTCATAATACGAGAATAAATATTGCCGGCTTCCTTCAAAGCAAATAAATTTTGTGCATGCTCCGTGTCACGGAATACGAAAGAGGTTGTTCTGTGAATCGGCACCGCGCGTGATCCTGTTACCGGATCCGGCTCTTGGCCACCATGTAGAAGAAGTGTTTCGGGTTGAAGTTTTGTCATTGTCATTACCTCCAGAAGTTTTTTAGATGGATATTTTTTGGATAAGTGCGGAGGCGTCGGGGATAAATCAGGAATAAAAAATAACCCCCTTCGCTTAACGCTAAGAAGAGGGTTACGCTTTCGCTTATTCCTCCTCTTATCTTTCAGACCGCTTACACGAATCTGTAGGAAGTAGCACCTGTGCAAGTTAGTCACTTGCCGGTTGCCGGGCATCGCAGGGCCTAGTCCCTCCGCCGCTCTTGATAAGAGTTTGATTGATTTAGTTTTCCATCTTGTGAAGTAGTATAGGCGAATTCTCAATACAATGTCAAGTGTTTATTGAAAAATTTTTCTGAAACTTGTATTTACTCTATAATGTTATCATTATAGATGTTGACATAAAGAGTCTTCCCAACAAAGCTTGGGGATTGGATAATCACTAGTTTGGGGGAATTAGTATGTGGCTGTGGGTTATAGCGGTGCTACTGTGCGGATATTTAATCGGATGCTTACATGGTTCGGTTGTTGCAACGAAGATTTCAGGTGTTAATTTAAAAGAAACTGGGGTCAAAAATGCCGGTGCTTCGAACGCTACGATTGTCTTGGGGAAAAAGTTTGGTGCGCTTGTGGCGGCGATTGATATCGGGAAAGGTGCACTTGCTGTGCTGCTTGTACACTTTTTTTCAGGGAATGCGGGATTACCTGCTGATGATGTCGCATTACTACTATTTTTGGTAGGTGCCGCAACTGTTGCCGGACATAACTTTCCGTTTTACATGCAGTTCAACGGTGGCAAAGGAACTGCTACGGTCATCGGCGTATTACTCGCTCTCGATTGGCGTTTCGGGCTCGTTGGATTTGCCTTGTTGGTTGTCGTTGCACTTACGACTAACTTTCTGGTGTTTGGCGTTTTGATGTTATACGTGACATTCTTGACCCTAGCATTTTGGTCAGAAGGCTACTGGCCCATTGTCATTGCAATTGTATTATTCATGCTTGCGATTTGGAAGCATATCGAGAACTTCCAACGGATGAAAGTAGGTAGTGAGAAGCGAGTTTCAGCGGTGTTTAAAAAGAAATGATTGTCGATGAAAAATCTATATTTCAATCATCGACAACGTAATGAGATACGCTCGAAATCCTGTTGGAATCGACATTCCTGCAAATTCCGTCAAAATATGGTATACTAGTTAATAGACAACTTGTGATCTATCATTTTCGTTGAGTTGTGTTTCGTCTTTTATGCCTCGCTTAGGATTTAACCTAAGCATTTTTTACTTTATAAAGGGCAAAGATGAAAATAAACACTAGGGGGAATTCGAATGGCTTTTCCACGTAAGGAAAAAGATGTATCGGATTTTGTCGCAGCGCGCAGAATCGATGAAAAGATTTCGTTTGTCCGTAACGACCATGAAGTAAATGGTACGATTTTTAAAATTCTCGAAAACTCTGTCATTGTGGAGATTTCTTCAAAGGATGCTGAACTCATTGGGGCCGCATCCAATCTAACTGTTGTTGCACACAAGAACTATTCAGTCGTCTGACGATTTTTTAACTGCCTACCACCGGGAAATTTTTCTAGTGGTAGGCAATTTTTTATTTTGGAAAGGTTTGGAGCAAACCGAAGCTACCAATTGGGCAAACTGGATCCCTCTGACGCAAACTCGACTACCTAAATTGAATACGCAGCTACTTCTCAACAGAATCCTATCATCCAGGCAGGATTTTCTTTCCTATTTCTCGAAAGGTATTAGGGAAAGGGGTTGCACGAATGATTCAAAAATTATTACTCACTGCCATTGTGATTACGGGAGCCATCTATATCTTCCTCATTCCATCAGATCCAGTTGGCTTTAAGATTTTCATGAAGCTAATTCCAATGGCACTTATCCTTCTGTTTGCACTGACAACAAGATCATTATTTTCTCGTACATATAAACAGATTGTTACTATGGGGCTTTTTGTCTGCATGATTGCAGACGGCGTTCTCTATTGGTTCATGATTGGACTCGTTACATTTTTCATTGGACATGTTTTTTATATTGTTGCATTTCGTCATATGGCTCGAAAACCTATGCCCATTTGGGCCGCTATTCTACTTATTCTTTATGGAACAGGTATGGCCATTTGGCTCGCTGGATCGCAATTCACAACTGGGCAAACTGTACTTGGCATTGCTATTATCGCTTATATTTGTGCCATTACAACAATGGGCTGGATGGCGATTCGTACACGCATGCCACTATCCATTATCGGCGCGCTACTCTTCATTTTTTCTGATTCTGTACTTGCGATTGACCGATTTGTTCAGGCCATTCCGCATCGTGATGCACTTGTCATGATATCCTATTATGCTGCGCAGGTTTTCATTGCAGCGAGTATCGGTAGTCGTGTTGTAAAGTATTCCGTAAACCGGAACAATCTGATAAGATAGTTGTATCAGATCGTTATCATAGGAGGTATTTTCGGAAATGAAAGAGACATTAATTGATCGCCTTGTACGATACGCAAAAATCGACACGCAATCGGATGCCACTAGCTCGTCAACTCCATCTACAGCTGGACAATGGGACCTGCTTCATGAGTTGCAAAAAGAACTCGCAGACATTGGATTGGAAGACATCACGCTAGATGACAACGGCTATTTGTTTGCGACACTTCCTGCCAATACGGAGCGTGACATTCCTGTCATCGGATTTCTTGCACATGTCGACACAGCAACCGATTATACAGGGAAAAACGTCAAACCACAGCGCATCGACCATTATGATGGCACTGACATACGGCTGAATGTTAATACAGTCATGACAGTGAATGACTTCCCAGAATTAAAAAACTACATTGGGCACACCCTCATTACGACAGATGGCACAACGCTTCTCGGTGCTGATAATAAAGCTGGGATTGCTGAAATCGTAACGGCAATGGAATATTTGATCGCCAATCCAGACATTAAGCATGGCAAGCTACGTATTGCCTTTACACCGGACGAAGAAATTGGTCGTGGGCCTCATAAATTTGACGTTGAAAAATTTGGCGCAAAGTATGCTTACACAATGGATGGTGGTCCACTTGGTGAACTGCAGTATGAGAGCTTCAATGCAGCTGGTGCGAAAGTAACTTTCCACGGCGTCAGTGTTCACCCGGGTTCTGCTAAAAATAAAATGGTGAACTCCATCCTAATCGCCAACAAATTCCAGGTTGCCATGCCGGCAGATGAAATTCCTGAGAAAACAGACGGCTATGAAGGATTTGTCCATCTTATGAATATCAGTGGGGACACGGAAGAAACAACACTTAGCTATATTATCCGTTATTTTGATCGCGAAACATTTGCAGCACGCAAACAGCTAATGCTGGACACAGTGAACCGATTGAAAAAGGAATACGGGGCGCACAGCGTTACCCTTAAAATTGAAGACCAATATTTCAATATGGGCGAAAAAATTGAGCCAGTCATGGAGATTGTCGATATTATGGCCGATGCTTTCAAAAACATCGATGTTGAGCCAAATATCGTACCAATTAGAGGCGGTACAGACGGATCGCAGCTGTCCTATATGGGCATGCCGACGCCGAATATTTTCACTGGCGGTGAAAACTACCACGGCAAATTCGAATATATTTCCGTCGATAATATGGTCAAGGCAACGAATGTGATCATTGAAGCAGTGAAATTATTCGAACAACGTGCATAAGTAAGGGGTATAGCGTATGAGGGAGATTTGGATTGGAATTCTAGCCTCTTTGTTTTTCGCAGTGACATTCATCTTAAATCGAACGATGGAATTATCGGGGGGAAGCTGGCTTTGGAGCTCTTCCCTCCGATATTTCTTTATGGTTCCATTTTTGATTGCCATTGTCGCTTATCGTAAAGGGCTTAGCGATACGAAAAAAGAAATGATTGCAACACCTGCACCATTCTTTATTTGGAGCGTGGTGGCTTTTGTTTTATTTTATGCGCCACTTACATATGCAGCAGCGTATAGTCCAGGCTGGCTTCTTGCTGGCACTTGGCAATTAACGATTGTGGCCGGTGTTTTACTTGCGCCGCTTTTTACAATTATCGTCAAAACGAAGTCCGGGGAGCAGAAAATCCGACAGAAGGTTCCTGCTATTTCACTTTGTATTTCACTTATTATTCTTGTCGGCGTTGTGTTCATTCAAATCCCACATGCTCAAAGTGTTGATATTCGAACGTTGTGGCTCGGCATCATTCCCGTTATCGTCGCTGCGTTTGCCTATCCACTTGGAAATCGAAAGATGATGGAGTTGCTAGGAGGACGGCTTGATACATTTCAGCGTGTTCTTGGGATGACACTTATGACAATGCCTGTTTGGGTTGGTGTGGCCATCTATGCATTCATGACAGTTGGTCCCCCTTCCATCAGCCAGCTCAGTCAATCATTCATCGTTGCCGTCAGCTCAGGTGTCATCGCCACGACGTTATTTTTCATGGCGACTGATCTTGCGAGGAATGACCAAGGAAAACTTGCTGCAGTTGAAGCCACTCAATCGACCGAGCTCATTTTTGCAATGATTGGTGAAATGATTATTATCGGGATTGCACTTCCCGGCCCAATTGCACTCGTGGGGATTGGCGTCATCATTGCTGGAATGGCACTACATAGCTTTCAAACTGCTATTACAAAAAAGAAATTGCCCGTTACCTAATCAAAGGTACAGGCAATTTTTTATTTCCTAACGTTCATATTCCCCAATGGTTTCGACTGCTTTCTCCGTAATCGATGTGTCAATCGCTTTATTTAAATCGACATCTCCACGAATCGCGCCGTTCGCTTTATACGTATCGTACTGCTTTTTAATGTCTTCAATGAACATTTTTCCGTCTGGATCAAGTCCAGTAACGTTCACTTTATCCCAAAGTGCAGGGTCTTTCAATGCCGTATGCTTCGTCATAATTTCGACCACTTCGTCTTTACCAACGTCTTTAATAAAGGCATCGTTATAATCACGAACACCTTTCAAGTAGGCAGACATGAACCGTAATGAAACATCCTGCTCCTCAGACATAAATTGGGGAGAGCCGAGCACCATTGCAATTTGAGATTCTGGCGCATAGTCAGTTGTATCACCAAATCGGACATGGAAACCTTGATCAACACCTTGTGCGATAAGCGGCTCAATATTGAGTGCGGCATCGATTGTTTCTCCATTAATTGCCCCTAGCATACTGCCGAAGTCTCCCATGAGTACGAATTCGACATCATCTTCGGTTAAACCAGCATGCTTAAGCATTTCCTCGTAAATATAGCCGTCAATCGAATTGCGTGATGATACAGCAATTTTCTTCCCTTTAAAATCACTATACTCTTTTATTTCATCGACCATATGATTGCCGATAACAAATGTGAAATAGGATTTACCAGGCACGTTATGCCCTTTATCAGCAATAATTTTGACGTCAATCCCTTGTGCAATCGCATTGAAAAATGATGCTGTTGAAACGCCGCCTGCAATGTCCACTTCACCTGCTGCAAGTGCAGGTAGCATATCATCACTATTGGCGAATTGAGCAAACTCTACCTCAATATTATAGTCTTCAAAATATCCTCTTTCTTTCGCGATATAAAAACCCGCACCAGAAGCCGCACCATCTTCTGCAATAATAACTTTTACCCGCTCGTCAAGTGGCGCCAAATCACCAGAAGGATAGTCCTCCGTCACCGTAACCGGCGCTTTGCCCCCTGGCACTGGCTTCGTCGTCTCTTTTGGAGAACAAGCCCCAGCAACTAACGTAACTGCGAATAACGCCATCAACCATCCACTTTTCATCCACTTCGCCATGGAATCTCTCCTTGTCATTCATTTTCCAACCTTGATCGTTGTACTTCTTCTTGCAGGTGCTGCCATATTTCTACAAACTGTCCTGCCATAACTGGATTTGCCCGAATATCCTCCATTTTTCGCGGACGTGGCATATCAACTTTGATTTCCCGAATAATTCTCCCCGGCTGCGAACTCATAAGCAAAATGCGATCGCTCAGCAATAATGCTTCATCGATACTATGGGTAATAAAAAGAACCGTCTTCCCTGTTTCAGACCAGATCGACAGCAATTCCTCCTGTAGGATGAATTTATTCTGTTCATCAAGCGCAGCAAACGGTTCATCCATCAATAGAATTTCCGGATCATTTGCAAATGCTCGCGCGATACTCACCCGTTGTTTCATTCCCCCGGATAATTCTTTTGGATAAAGAGATGAAAACTTTTCAAGCCCCGTTTTCTTCAAATAGTACGCTGTCCGCTCTTTGATGACTTCCTTCGGCATATGGCGCATTTTCAGACCAAACGCTACATTCTCCTTTACAGTTAGCCACGGAATGATGCCCCTTTCTTGGAACACCATCGACTGAAGCGGACGCTCCTCGCCATCTGTTGCAATCGTAAATTCGCCAATACTTGGATGCTCGAGGCCTGCTAAAATACGGAGAAGTGTTGTTTTCCCGCAACCACTCGGACCTACAAGACAGACAAACTCCCCATCCTCGACCGTTAAATTGATATCATCGAGCGCTGTGACACTCGCTTGTTTTTTATAAAAAGCCTTCGTTAAATTGCGGATGATAATCTTTGTTTTCCTCCCCATCTGCTCACCTCCACGGTAACATTTTCTTCTGAATGCCTCGGAGCACTAACGAGAACAGATAGCCAAAAAACGAAATGAGGATAAGACCTACATACATTTCTTGAAGTAGGAATGCCTTGTAGGAGGTCCAAATCAGATAGCCAATTCCAGACGTAGCCCCCATCATTTCCGCAGCTACAATTGTGAGAAGTGCAATCGCCTGCCCCATTTGAATGCCTTCCAGCATAACTGGCATAGCTCCTGGCAAAGCAATTTTCAGGAAAAAGTTCACTCTTCCTGCTCCATAATTTTTTGCCACATCCAAATAGATTGAGTCGATGTTAATGACGCCAGCAGCCGTGTTAATAACGACAGGAAAAAAGACACTTCCTGCGATTGTTACGACTTTCGACAAATCCCCGATGCCGAAAAGAATGATAATAATGGGGAGCAAAGCAAGTGTAGGAATCGGCATAAGCGCCATCACAATTGGAGACACAAAATGTCGAATCGGCGAATAAAGCCCCATTAGCAACCCGATAATAACGCCCGGTATAACTCCGAGCAGAAATCCAACGAAAATCCGATATAACGACACACCAATATGATTGGCCATTTCACCACTGGCAATCATATCGAAAAACGTGCTGACAATAGCGGAAGGTGGCGGGAAAAAGCGAATATCAAGTATTCCCGTCCTCGACATGAATTCCCACAACAAAAGTAGAAATACCGGCGAGGCGATTGTCAACATTTGTTTCAACCGTTCCTTTGTTTGCCTCTGTCTCCATTCACGCTGTTCAATTTCATATGGATCATATCGCATAGGCCTGTCATCTCTTTTCAACGTTCACCACCTCTTCATTCAAATAATATGTGTCTGCCTAAAAAAGTGTGTTGGGCAAGCGCGGAGGAACGGCTATCTTTGGTGGTTTTGAAACAAAAAAATCCATGGAGCTTGGAGTCTCCGCGGATTTCATAAGACGCTACTATAATTACACACTCAACTTGTCGTTTTAATGTGACGCACATATAATGAAAGCATGACAAACCTAACTGTGGACCAACTCAAACAACTAAATATGTACAGTGTCTATACGGAATCTCCTAATCGAAAACTGTTCACATTTGACACACTACTTGATGTGAATCAAATAGAAGATGTTTTGAATGTTATCCAAGCGGTAAGTAGTAGCCCAAATCAGACCGTCGCCGCCTCATACTTCATGCGCCGCCTCGGCATGTTCGTTGCCATGCAATTTACCAATCTAGCTACCTATGACGAAGTGTGGGACGGAGAAAAAGACCGTCTTGTTTTCGGTGCCAAAGAAGAGTATGGAAAGTTGGCCATTAGTACATTTGCCTTTGCGGAAGATTGGAGATATGTAGAGGACAATGAGCGTCGTGATATCATCAGACTCATTTTAGTCGAAGAGTGTAACGCTGTTATCAAACAGCTTCGCACCATCGCATCCGTATCCCCGCTAACATTATGGGAAAACATTTTCGGTTTCCTTCTTTGGCAATACCATGTATTGCTGTCGAATCCAGGTACCGCTGAAGAAGCCCGCGCTGATCTTAACATGCTGAAAGACGACGCACTGTGGGAAGGTATCGCCCCCCGATCTTTATTTGCCACCTATTTAAAAGGACGCGAACCATCTGCATTGCTGAATACCGAAGTTCGAACAACATGCTGCTTCTCAAAGGATGTTCCTGGCCTCATGCAATGTGGATTTTGCCCACTAAAATGAATTCATTTCTCTCGGTAAGACTTATACCAGACCTTCATTGAATAAATCGTTCCACTCGCCGCAGCGCCATAGAAAAATCCCATGAAAATACCGGCCGGTAAATTTCCAGGGTGACTGATGAAAATGGATAAAATAAGGCCAATAAAGGTAGCAACGGTTGAAAACCAACTTTCAGGTAGTTTGAACAACACTCTCAACAGCAAGATAATTAGAAGAATAGCAGGTATCGCCCAAAAAGCATCCCAAATATTTGTATGGATAACCGGAAATTCAGTCCACATAACATCCATCCTTTTTCCCAATAGCTTATCCAGTTTGCAGGTGATTTCATACATTTGTGAAGATGGGGACTGAGTATAATTCAAGTTCGAGGGAAAGGATTAGACGAGCTGAATGGCTGTCCTATAAAGTTAACATCAAAAAATAAGCCCTTAACATGTCTATGTCAAAGGGCTTATTTCACTATACATTTTTCGTTGCGGCTTGCTGGATATCTCGCCGTCTCTCATAAATGTTTTTCACAATTGCTTTGCCGACTGCATATGTCGGAACAGCAAGAATGATGCCAAGGAAACCACCGATATTACCGGCCGCCAAAATAACGGTGATGACAGTGAGGGGATGGACATCTAATGATTTCCCCATGACATTTGGCGTAATCAGGTTGCTTTCAATTTGTTGGGAAACAACCATAACAACCGCGGCAAGAATACCGACTTTTGGCTCCTGGATAAAGCCTATAATGATAGCAGGCACAGCTGAAATCCATGGCCCGATGAACGGAATGAGATTCATAAATAATCCGAATATCGCGAGTAAAAGTCCATATTGTAGCCCGATGAGTGAATAGCCAATTAACAACATGATACCGACAATAAAACTAATCAGCATTTGTCCTTGAATGTAAGATCGAAGAGCATGATCGATGTCCTGAAGTGTTTTCCGGATCCATTCACGCCGTTCGCCTGAAAAGAAATTATAGATAAAAGGCGCTAATTTCTCGTGATCTTTCAACATAAAGATAAAGAAAAACGGAACGAGAACAAGTAAGAACACCGCTTGCAGGAACGATTGTAGAAACTGGACGATCCACTTACCAAAACCGACTGCAATTGATTGCACTTTTGCTGTAGCACTTTCGATTGATTCCTGGAAACTTTCAGGAATCTGATCTTTATGGCTCCATGCATAATCTGTCATTGCCTCTACTTCCTTGACGAGTTTTGGTGCATTATCAACGAGAGTATTCACTTGTTGTGTTACCATCGGTCCGACGAAGGAAATCACAAGCCATATAACCCCAACCAAACCTATAATTATCGTAAGAATACTCCCCCAACGAGGTACTTTACGCTTTTCCAAAAATCGTTGAATTGGCTCAGTAATGTAGTAAAGTACGCCACCAAGTAATAACGGTAAGAATATGGCTTGTGCAACAATGACCAAAGGCGTAAAAATCCCTTTTATCTCCATAAAGTATTTAATGATTAGCATCGCAAGTAGTATCCCGACACCTACTTGAAACCACAGTTTCTTCGTCACATATTTCACTCCTCTTATACACAACATAATTCCGTTTCATTATTTTTAAGTATACGCTGTTATACGGATGACGTCGAAAGAAGTTTCAAATTATTCATGTATACTAAGAAACATTTGGAAAGTAGAAAAAAAGGGACTCAAACCAATACGGTTCAAAGTCCCTGTTCCTTACCTATAAAATCTTACCCAACCCGTAGCACAATTCGATTGCCAGAAGGGTCTTCCACTACAAACTCACTGCCTCTAGACGCCACGTTCACCCCTAACACCTCCACTTTCGCAAGTGCTTCATTCAACACTGCCTCAGTCGGATAAACGAGCGCAAAGGATTGAAGTCCAACACTGCCTTCAGCTGGACGCGGTGCTCCTACGCCATTCCACGTATTCAAACCAATATGATGATGGTATTTGCCATTCGACATGAACAATGCTTGTGGATAATTCGTAACAACTTCAAAGCCAAGTGCATTATAGAATGTTTCCGTTTCAGGCAAGTGAGCTACGTGCAAATGAACATGACCCATAACTGTCCCAGAAGGAAGTCCATCCCACGTCTGATTTCCACTTTCCGCAACAATACTGTCACCGTCCAATGGATCTGTACTCATCGCGACTTTACCCGCGTCCCAACTCCAAACGGCAGGATCACGATCAATGTAAATTTCAATGCCATTACCGTCTGGGTCTGACAAATAAAGCGCCTCACTCACCAAATGGTCCGAAGCCCCAATTCGTACCTGATGCTCGATAAAATGCTTAATAATTGCACCTAAATCAGCTCGCTTCGGCAGTAACAATGCAAAATGATACAAACCAGCTTTATGTGCCTCTTTCGGCGTAACATGTTCCGGTTGTTCGACAATTAGCAACGGTGTCTTACCATCCGCCGTTAGTACAACCTTATCCGCAGCTTCCTCAAGTACTTTAAAACCAATCACTTCTTTGTAAAATTGGACTGACCTTTCCAAATCTAAAACATTAAGATGTACTTCCCCTGTGTAAATAATCGGTGCTGTATGAAAGTTCATTTATATTCCTCCTTTTTTCACGTTCCGTAAGTAACTTACTTTATGTAACTAACTTTATATGTTATAATAACTATTGTCAACAAGAAAGTTTACAACAAAAGGAGTTGAATGTAGATGAACGAATTTGAACTATGCCCCCGCTTCGAAAAAGCCGTTTCTATCCTAAGCCAACGTTGGACCACCCTTATTTTGTATCAATTAATGACAGGGCCACAGCGTTTTTGTACAATGACCGACAAACTTGGTGTCAGCGGCAAAACATTAACAGAGCGATTGAAAGACCTCGAACAGCAAGGCTTTGTTATCCGTAATGTGTATCCAGAAACACCCGTACGAATTGAATACTCTATAACTGAAAAAGGCATGTCACTCACGCCGATTATGCAAGAAATTGAAAGCTGGTCAAAAACGTGGATTGAGCAAGAAACCATTGTAAAAAGTTAAAGCCGATTAACCTTCAATACAATCGGCTTTACTTCTCTTTATGTACGTACGTCGCCAAAAAACCATCAATCTGTGCAGGTGTTTTCAAGTAATGCACAGTCTTCCCTTCTTCCGCATAACGATCCATTCGCTTCATCATGGCCTTTTTCCGCGCGCCATATGTCGTGACGATGAATTTTAGAAACGCCATGTCCATCTTTTCCTTGCAGCCATCAGCAATATCTTGTCGTGTTTTCCCATGATACTGCACTCTCCGTTTTAACACCCTGTACAAGCAAACCCTCAATGGAAGTTCGAGGTAAATAACGGTGTCTGCGTGCGGCTCGCGAATATAGACTGTCCCTGTATAATTCCCTTCCATAATCCAGCGTTCCTGTTGGACAACTTGTTGCTGTGCTGCTGAAAACTCTTCTGACGGGGCCTCTATCCAATTCGGTTTCCAATATAACCGATCCAAATGCGTCACTTCAATACCTGTCAATTCACCTAATCGGCGCGCAAACGTCGATTTCCCAGCACCAGAAGACACCCCGATGACCATGATTTTATTCATACTGCCGCTCCTTTTCTCATAATTTACGGCACCTCACATTAACTCACCTTAAGGCAAGTTAGGGCACCTAAGGGGGATAAAAAAAGACCGTCTATTGACAGTCATGCTCTTGAATTAAAGCACCCGTTTAGTTGAATAAAGTTTAATAGGATTTATTACTAAAACAGTCTTCACAAATGAATTTTCCTTCGTTTTTTAAATAAGCTTTTATCTCAGTAAAACCCTTTCGCTTTGGGTAACGCATTTTTACAAAAACAACGTCATCTTCCTTAATTTCTTTATCACATACAGTACACTTAGGTTTATCCGACAAAATAACTAATCCTCCTTAGTCAACTAATAATCCCCTTAATACACCTATACGAATAAATTTTATAATAGTTTCACTTAAACTAACCTGCCCCGTTAGTTTAAGAAGAATCGGTGCCACAATTCATAATTCATGAATCCACTCATGTCTAGGAACGTGGACCACAAGCGCCTTGCGTAACCACTCTTTATCTTCCACCTTCAGCAAATCCTTCGCTGCATTAAAATCAGCATGATCCTTCTCACGTGCATTTTTCGCTTTGTATAGCAAAACAACTGCCGGATGCAGATAAGGAATTCCTTCATTTGAATCAAGAAAAAGTGAGCTCTCCGGTAATGAAATCGATGATTCCCTTCTGAATATCCACTCGTCATCCTTCGTTTCATTCAGCAATACTTCTAACCGTTCACCTACCTGTTTATGAACACCGTGAATCTCATGAATCGGCAATTCCAACCACTCTTCTTCCCAAGTGATCAATTCACCCTTCACAGCTTTTTCAAATGACCAATCTGGTAATGCCTTTTTCAGCATATGTTGATCTTCTCGAAATAGGGCAATTTCTATGTCCAAATGGATACGTGTTTCTTTGCCAATGAATAAATCAATCGCCCAACCACCAGCGATTCCCCATTTCCCATGGAATTTCGACATCCATTCATTCACTTTAATGCATGTACTGAAAATCGTCACACCTTCCTCATCGTCTGAAAATCAGCTGAACCCATCGTAAACTCTATTTCCTTCCCAAATCCAAAATTCTTATAAATTAAAGATTCGAGATAAGCATTGCCAAATCCTTTTAATTATCCGTTGCAAAACGAATGAGGTCCCCAAAGTTCTAGTTAGTCAGTCACCCCTCTGCGTAATTGTGTCTAGGCTTTGAATTGTTCTTACTCCCATAGAATACGGAGAGCTTAGTATACCAATCGGAACAAATAACTTAACATTTTTCTGATTAGCATTCCGGAACTCGGGCATAGTAAGATGATTCAAAAATACAGCGACAAGGAGATGACAATACCTATGAACAAAATAGCGATGGCAGCACTCGGGCTCGGCGCAGCTTATTTAATGAGAAATAAAGGGGCCAGGGACAAATTGATGAAGCAGTTTGAATCGCTCGCTCCTAAAAGCAGTATGCAAAAAAATTCTTAAAGCGCTTAAAAAATCGGCAACCCGCATTTAGGGTGCCGATTTCTTTATAAGGTTTCATTTGCAACCGCACTCCGTCGCTCTGCATACATCACAATATAAATACTTGCTTCATACAGCAAAGCCATTGGAATGAGTACGAGGAGCTGACTGACAAAATCGGGCGGCGTAATCAAAGCCGAAACAACCGCAATCGCAAGATACGACCATTTACGTACTTTTCTCATCGATCCTGCAGTAAGCAAGCCGATGGTCGCCAAAAACAGCGTCACAATGGGCAGCTCAAATAACAGGCCAATGGGCATCGTTGTCATTAGCAGAAAGCCGATATATTCCTGCGCCGATACCATCACATTGAAATTGACTGCTCCAAGTGCAACAAGAAATTGATAACTGAGTGGATTGACGACAAAATAACCGAATGCGACGCCGACAAGAAATAGCAGGAACATGACAGGCGAATACAAACTTAGAAAACGACTTTCCCGTTCGTTCAACCCTGGCTCCACAAATTGCCAAAGAAAATGACTAAGGAATGGCAGTGTTAATCCAAAAGCCAGCGCTGTTGAAATCGACATATAAAATTTCACAACTTCCAGTGGTCCAAGAATAATTAGTTCATGCCCTCGGGTGACGTAAGGGAACCAGAAATTGATGGTCGAAAAGATGACGATGAGAAAGAACAGAAAAACAGCTGCACCTTTAACTAGCTGCTTCCTCAAATCGGTCAAGTGATCGACAAGAGATGGGTTACTTTCCAAGTCTAGTGCAGGTTCTTTATGAACAATTTCGACAACACTTTCCTTTACTTCAACCACCACATCTTCCTGCTTCACAACACTTATTTTATCCAATGGACTTAAAATTTTTCGGTTGTGGTCTCCATATGGATCCATACCATCACCTACTTATCAATGCGCTTTTTTTCTAAGTCCTTCAGGGTTGGCTCTTCATCATCTATAATATCCCGCGCCGACTTTTTAAATTCCGCGAGCGTTTTACCGACCGCTGCACCCACTTCTGGCAGCTTTCTCGGTCCAAACAAGATGAGAACAATCACAAGGATGATAATTAAACCAGGAACACCGATACTTGCTAAACTCATTTCGACTGTCTCCTTTCATACTTATACGAGTGATCCACCATTTTTACTGTAGTTGATAATCCCTTCGGCGGCTCGATAGGCGAGAGCACCAACTGTTCCCGTTGGATTATAGCCACTATTGTGCGCGAAGTTTCCAGCGCTGACTACAAAGAGATTATCGGCATCCCAATGTTGTAAATAATTGTTGACGACGCTATTGTCGGGGCTGGCTCCCATAATTGTTCCGCCTGTGTTATGCGTTGTCTGATAAGGAACGATATCGTAGTTTGTAATGGGACTTCCCGCCATCACCGTCTTCGCACCCATTTCCTTCATAATATCACTTGTCTTTGCCGTTAAATACTTGTGTAAATTTCGATCTTGATCGGTGAAATTGTACGTTAACTGGAGCAGCGGAACACCATACGCATCTTTATAGTCCGGATCTAGCGACATAAAGTTTTCCTTGTGCGGCATCGAAGCCCCCTCTGTCGAGACATTTAGTGTTCTTGTATAGTTATAAATAGACGCTTTCTTAAATTCTGCTCCCCATGTTGGCGTATCGGGTGGAATCGGATTCGTTTGGATTGGACGAGTACCTGTTTGCGTGATGGAAATACTCCCGCCATGAATAAAATCCAAATCACTATGGTCAAAGTTATCCCCATTGAGATCATCAATCGTCATGCCAAGAGATCCTGCTCCCATAAAAACATTCATTTGTTCATCAAAAAAACCTGTAGCCCCAGGAAGAATTTGATAAGCATAGTTCTTACCGAGTGTTCCTTTTTGAGTTTCCGGATTATACTGCTCTCCTATATCTGAAACCATTAAAAGCTTCGCATTATTCATGACATAACTCGTGAGCGCAACAACTTCTGCTGGTTGTATATATTCTTCTCCCGTTTGGGTATCAATATACTTTACACCTGTCACTTTATTCCCCTGCTTCATCACTTCTACGACATTCGCATGGAAACGGACATCAAAATTCCCCGTTTTTCTTGCAGTCGGAACAACCGTTATTTCCGGTGATGTCTTCGCACCATACTCACAGCCAAATCGTTCGCAAAATCCACAATATTGACATGCTGAAATGGATTCACCATCAGGGTTTGTATAAGCCTCTGACAAATTTGCCGATGGTAACATAAAAGGTGTATAGCCGAGTTTACTGGTCGCCGTCTCAAACTTCTTTAAGATAGGTGTTTTTTTCATAGCGGGTGTTGGATAAGGAGAAGAGCGTTTTCCTGCGAATGGATTTTTATCCTCCCCCGATAAACCGGCTGTCTTCTCGAATTTATCGAAATAAGGCTCCAGCTCATCGTACGTAATGCCCCAATCTTGAAGCTGGTAGTCGGCTGACAGCTTGTTCTTGCCATATTTCTTGTCTGTCATCGACTTTATTTCAAAATCATACGGCAAAAAGCGCCATGTTTGTCCATTCCAATGTGTGCCTGCACCACCAAGCCCTTCTCCGAGCAGAAAGGACCCCATTTGTCGCATCGGCAATGCCCGCATCTTTCGATGATTCCTAAAAGTAATCGTCTCTTTTGATAAATCCTGCATTAAATCGTAGCGCATGGCGTATCGATATTCATCATGCACCATTAAAAAGTCGGCCGTGTTACGGTCTTTACCACGTTCTAATCCGACGACCTTCAGTCCCGCTTTTGCACATTCAGCAGCAATAATACCGCCTGTCCAGCCAACGCCTACCGTCACGACATCTACCTTATCCAATGTGGTTACCATTTGTGATTCCCCCTTAATGTTCCATACTGCTTAATGATTTTGGTTCATATTTCACAAACTTTTCATTTTCAATTTCGGCGATATACGTCATTTGATTGCCTGGAAACTCCTTCATGCGCCAGGCATCCATATTCACATTGCCGTTATAAATGGGATCTGCATAGGCGCCTTCCAATGTTGCCTGCCTCAGAAGCTTGAAGAAGAATTCCGAGGATACTCCTTTCATATCGACTTCATTTTTTTGGAATGCTGTAATGATTTCATCCATTTGCTGTCCCTCAAGGTCGACAAAGTTTTTCTCAAACCGTCTCTTCGCCTCCTCATCCATCCTGATCATCCCTTGTCTAAAAATCTCTCCACGCGTCAGCCTACTTTGATAGCCTTGCGTTGATTCGCCCGCAAAAAAGGGACCTTGCATATACTCTTTCACATTGCTCCCGTAGTTTCCGGCCAATTGATTGTCGATAAAGTATGGTACGCCTAATCCAATAGCACCCGGACCAAGATCATCTTCCGGAAATATCCGTTCAACTGCCTGGGCCAATACATTGAATTCAGCCATATTCGTAAAGAACATTAAGCCTCGATTGTTAACAGCAGCCGGCTCACCGCCTGCCCCTTTATGTCCACCTGTCCCCGCAACCTGACCTTCCTTTTGGACGTTATAACCGACAAGTCCCCCAATGAGCCCCCCTCCTACGAGAGCCCCCGTCGCAATCCCAGTCGTCTTCAGGAAATCCCGCCTTGACAATCCCTTTTTATCTTCTGCCATCTTTCATCCTCCTTTGTATAACTATCTTTCACATAGAATAAAGCATGGCATTCTTAACCAGTTTTCATACAACATTGGACTTTTTTATAGTTTTCAATCTGTTAAAATGCACTTTTGACCATAAAAAAGAAGCTTCCCAATTTGCGGAAAGCTTCCCCTATTCACTTCATAATCCCTTTCACCAGAGCCCCGCAAGTTTCAAAACGCTCTTCGTAATTATCGCTTACAACGACATAGTTGACACCTGCTTCATCAAATATTTTCTTGAGTTCGTGGTTATTGTCTTCCCGAATGGACTGATGGACTGATCGCCATGCACGCGCATACCATCGTTCACCTATACCACATCTGGTTCCAAATAAATATATAAGCCGTAGTCTGATAGCTTTGCTACTTCCGTTAACATGTCCAAACCTTTCCCGATGTTATACAGCTCCGAGTAATACTGTGTAACTAGAGTTTCTGTGTCGATAAAGGGCACTTTATTGGCCGTCCGTGCCTACCTTACGCTTCGATTTCATTTTCCATCCTCCTAAATTATAACAACCTAAATCCCATCATACGCTGTCCAATAAAAAAGAAAACCACCTCTAATAAGGTGGCTTATCACTTATTCCACTGTCCATTCTCCAAATTTCCGTCTTACCTCAACTTCTAAATCCTCCAGCGACATTTCATGATTTTCTTGGTTTGGCTGCATTTGAAACCAATTTACTTCACCATCTTTATAATATCCTTGGTATTCCCTACCATCCAATGTCAACCCAAAGTGCACTGTTTCATGTTGAGTGTCTTCAAACAACTCTTTCCGAACGTTAAAATTCTCAATCATTCTGTTTCCTCCGTTTCAAACGCTCATTTCCTTACTTACTATACCCATCATTCTTAACCTTTTTAACATAGCTAAATATCTGGTTCATTATTTTTGAAATAACCGATATAAAAACTAACTATTAAAACTAATAGGGTTGTAAAATGCTCGCCATGCATATGCAACAAGGCTATGCAGTTTTGCAACTATTACGCCAATGAAAAGGACCACTCTATCCCTCATCAGCGATGGATAGAATGGTCCTTTTCATTGGTAAGATTCTTCAAATCCCAGTATCGGAACTCGATCTTCCTCTATTTTGATTTCCTCAAGAGGAACTTCAATTATGTATTCAAATTTCCCATATGGGCGGACGTCAATTTTATCTTGTACAAACGGATTGACTGTCACAAGTATAGCCTTACCCGTTTCCACGTCACATCCTGCAAATGCAAAACGATAACCCAAAATCATCGTGTAAGGAATGACCTCGTATGCATCCTCCAGTTCCTCAATTGAAACCGGTTTGATGAAAGTACACTCATCACCCTTCACTCCTCTAAATCCCCACTCCTTATCGGACGGATTTTCTGACCGTAAATAGTAAGAGCGCTGGTAAGAAATAAGCTCAAACTCCTTATTCCGCCATAAAGCAAATCGACCTTTTCTTATCATTCCAACCCCTCCTAAATATAGAAAGCTTGTCCACACTATTATACATAATATTCGGACATTTTTGCGTATCTTTACTCATAATTAATATTTTTGAAACAAAGTAGTGCCCTCGTCACATAATGAACGAGGGCACTACTTTGTTCAATTAATTCTCATCAAATCAAGCGGAGTAATAATGCCAAGTAGCTTTTCCTCAGACCTGCCATTCTCCGTAATCAGAAGTGCTTCAAGGCGTTTTCCTCCAACAACAGCCTTTTTGAAATATTCTTCCGCCTCATAGACGGATAATGTTCTTTCAACGAAACGATACGTATTCTTTTGTTTTTCATGATAATGAATGTCGAGGAGCGTCGGAATTTCCCGGGAAATGATTTCATCTGTCCCTTTATCCGCAAGCCAATACGTAATGCCTGTCGCTGTAATTAACCCTACGAACTTCCGGTTTTCATAGATTGGAATTTGGTTGAATCTTTTATCATGAATCAGTTTCAAGCCTGTTGCAAGCGTATCGGAAGCCTGTAGTGTATGCACTTTTCTTTGGAACAGATCACCAACTATTATAGGCTTTGATAATTCCCGCTCAATATACTCGATGAGTTCAACTATATTATCATGCGGTTCAGCAATTGCATAATCGACATCCGTTCGACGATGGACAATCGCATTGCGTAAATCAGCACACTCTCGTAAATCCACTTCAAACTTACGCACAACCGCATTCAAATTCTTCGTTTTATCAATTAAACGTGAGAAAGGCATATAGCTACTTAACCCACTAATCTTCTCCAACGATTTTTCAATGCGATTAAATGCGATAATGAAACGATCAGAATTGCGTCCACTCATCAAAATCCCTCCGGTCGGTAGAGTCCTTTTTACGGATTATACCACGGAAGCATGATTACACCGTTGTTTTTGCTGCATTGCGCTTCGACATAAAAATGCCAAATAGGATCAGTACAATAATGACTACGACTGTTACACCAGCACTCATCCATAAATCTGACATATCGGTATCCGCTTGGAACCAGTATGTTGCATAAGTCGCTAATTTCCATGGCGACACCGCCCAATACGCACCAATCAGTGAATCAATCACTTGATAAATAAGCGTAATCACAATCGCCAAGCCTGCCGCACCACCTGTTGGTAGCCATGCACTCAACGCCAAAACAACCGTGACAACGAAGATGAGCCACAAACTATACGTTGCAATAAAAGCAAATATTGAGCCCACATCAACAGCGCTAAAAAGAATGTCAATGTAATACCATGACGCCATGAATCCCAGACATGCACTGCCTAGAACAAGTGCATTAACGATAATCCATTTACTTAAAAAGTAAGCTAGAAATGATAAGGGACGAACGTAAAGCAGTGTTGCTGTTCCATTTTTCCGCTCACCCGAAATTGTCCCCATGAAAGCTAGTACGATAATAAGAATGCCAATGAACTGATACTGACCAAGTAAAGAAGCAAAAATATCCTCGCCTCGAAATTCCGGCCATTGGAAATCCATTCCCTCAGGCATATTGCCAACACTCTTCATAATTTCCGGTAAAAAATGATTAGTAATTGGTTCCAGTACACCAAAAATAATAAAGACGAGTGGAATCCATAAAACCTTGAAGTTCCGTATATGTTCGCGCCATTCTTTCCGTAACAATACGCCAAATCCAGTCATCAGATCACCGCCACTTTCATAAAGATATCTTCAAGGCTTGCCGTCTGCCGCTCAACTTTCCGCACTGAAAATGCTCCACTACTTAACAGTGACAGCATCTCTGACATATCTACTCCTTCTGCTCCAATATCAATAGAGACAGTTAACCCTTTTACAATCATTTGCCACTTGGCGATGGCTGTAAAACGTTGCAATTCCCCCAGCTGTTCAAACTCAATGACAAGCCGTGGTTCCGCATAGCGGGAACGCACTTCATCGAGCGAGCCATGCTCAACTAACTTCCCCTGGCGTAAAAACAACAGTTGATCCGTCATTTCTTCTGCATCATTCAAAATATGCGTCGAATACAAAATGGTCGTTTGCTGTTGCAATTCTTTCAGTAAGTCCATTACTTGGCGACGTCCCACTGGATCCAATGCGGATACAGGTTCATCAAGCAACAACAATTTGGGCTTATGAACAATGGCCTGTGCTAGCCCAAGCCGTTGCTTCATCCCACCCGAAAAAGTACCTGTTTTCTTATGCATCGCCTCACCAAGTCCGACAAACTCCAAGGTCTTTTTCGCTTCCACTGTCGCTTGCTTCGCGGCAACACCACTTAACCGCGCAGCCATTTCTGTAAATTCTAGCGCAGATAGCCAGGGAAAAAACTTTGGGTACTGTGGTAGAAATCCAATGATTGACCGGATATCTTGCTTGGCATCTCCTTGGAACTGAATTGTTCCTTCTGTCGGCGATACTAGACCTGCAAGCATAGACAGCGTCGTCGTTTTCCCAGCCCCATTGGGTCCTATCAAGGCAGTGGATGTATGTTCTTCCAACTCAAAAGATACAGTATCTACCGCCTTATATTCCCCGTATCTCTTCGTCAAGTGATCTATTTGAAGCAAAAATGTCATGCCTGCCGCCTCCCAAAAATAAAGTACAAAATGGGCCCTATTAAATTACCAAGGACAATGATAAAAATCCACATGATAAATGGTCCATTCGTCCGCTGATGACGGATAACGTCAATGAGTGCAACAACCATCAAGATAAATTGAAGGACAATTAACGGTAGTATGAGATTCCACGGAATACTTGCAAGTTCAGACATTCACTCCACATCCTTTCTTTATTTTGCTATATCCCTAGTATAACAGAGTTGTTCTATATTTCATAGAACAAATATAGATATGAATAACATAAAAGGATCGTGTAACACAAAAAACCTCCCAGCAAAAGGGAGGTTTTCGTCATTCTTCAATTTCTTCAAGCCGTGGCATGGCCGATAGAGCGCCTGGTTTGCTCGTGCAAAGTGCACCAAGTTTATTGCCAAATGAAATGTAGTCTATCCACTCATCATGATTTACAGGCTTGCCTTTCAAGTGGATTTGACGCAAGATACCTGCAATGAAAGCGTCCCCTGCTCCCGTCGTATCGACAGGTACCACGGGTTCAACAGCCACATGTGTGTGAACACCATCAATGACCGCATATGTCCCCATTTCCCCAGCTGTAATTAGAATAACCGGTACCTGATAGGTTGCCAGTTTAGCAATTCCAGCTTCAAGCGTCGTTGTCTCCGTTAAGAAAAACAGTTCTTCATCGGTTAATTTCAATAAATCGACTTCGGTGATGAATGACATAATCGTTTCACGACACATCGCTTCACTTTCCCAACGGAGCGGACGAATATTCGCATCTAACGACAGCAATAGATTTGTTGCTTTTGCCAATCGGACGGCTTCCCGTGTCGTCTTTAAAGCCGTCGGTTGAAACATCGTCCCCGAACAAATATGCAGAACGGAGGCCTCTTGAAATGCCTGATCAGTTAGATCAGAAGGTTCTATTTGGATAGTTGGCGTTTCATCAACATAAGTGTGGAAAATACGATCATTGCCTTCCGTCAAATGTATATAAACCCCGCTTACACGCTTGTCTTTTTTCAGCTTTGCAAATGACAAATCAACGCCTTCTTTGCTCAATTCATCCCGCACAAACTTCGATGTCTCATCATCCCCTGTCACCGTAATGAATGCAGAAGCTGCGCCCAGTCTCGAAATGCCCGCCGCTACATTTACCGTGGCTCCACCAAGAAATGTGACGAACGCCGAATTCGACTGATCCTCTGCTATATAATCAACAAACGCATCGCCGTAAATCAATACATGCTTTTTCTTTGAATCCATCATAACAATACTCCCCTATCAATCACGCCTCGGCGTGATTGCGTCCGGATTTTTTTCGAGCTTGCTCGAAAAGCTACCCTAAAAAATCCGTGACATCCGCCGGAGGCTTTATCTCGATTCAGCATTTGTTTGGACTCCCGCTGAATGAAAGGTTTTTTTCATTCATCCCGCCACTTATGGATCGTGGGGGCCTTCTGTAGCTGACGCTTCGCTTTCAGTACAAATACATCTGCTGAATTTAGATAAATTCATTTTTCCCATCGTATCATGGAACACGATTTACAGGAAGGGTCAATCCATCGTTGGCTCCATTTCAGAGAGGTCAGACTTCAGACATGCTTAATTTCACCAAACCGTGCTATACTAGCGAATGGAATAGAATGGGGGATTTTTATGAAACAATGGATGTACCCGTTACTCATCGTCTTTGCGGCGAGCTGCTACGGAATTCTTTCAACAATTATTAAACTAGCAATCCGAGATGGCTTTACCGCTGCGGAAGCAGTGACAAGCCAATACTTCGTCGGTTTTTTCATAGCTCTTATTGTTTTTATGATCGTTAGACATAAGGTTCCAAAATTCGGAGGTGGCTATACGCTACTTCTCGCGGGTTTATTTACGGCAACGACGGGGACTGTTTATGGGCAAGCGATTGAATATATGCCTGCATCACTTGCTGTTGTTATGCTATTCCAATTCACTTGGATTGGCATGTTGTTCGATTGTATTGCGAGGCGACGTCTTCCAAAACGTGTTGAAGTCATTTCCTTGCTGTTCCTTTTCGCCGGAACAATTTTGGCCGCAGGTGTGATTGATGCAGATCTTAGCGGTATTCCGTGGCAAGGCTGGGCATGGGGAATGGCTTCGGCTGTTAGCTTTGCGTCATTTGTGATGATTAACCAGCGGCAAATTGAAGGCATGGACACTGAAACCCGACTGCTGTTCACGTCGTTCTTTGCAGCAATTGCTATCTTCTTTTTCCAAACGCCGGAAATCGTTTGGAATGGTACGCTATTCGCCGGGGGCTTATGGATCTACGGTTTGATCCTCGGTCTGTTCGGGATTGTCATTCCGATTTACCTCTTCTCCATTGCCGTGCCAAAAGTAGGCACAGCGATGACGTCGATTTTAAGCGCAATGGAATTACCCGTAGCTGTCACTGTTTCTGTCATTTTACTGAGTGAAACGCTCACTGCTCTCCAAGTTGTCGGCATCCTCGTTATCTTGGTGGGCATGACATTACCAACACTGGCACAGCGGCGATTGAAATATACCCGATAGCTAAACAGCCCATTGCATTTTGCGGTGGGCTGTTTTACTTTTCTCAAACGCAGTCACTTTGTTACAATAATTATGATAGACAAAGGAGATTTTACAGTTGAAAATTACAATACGACAAGCACAGCCAGACGATGCCAAGAGCGCCGCGCCCCTCATTATCGATGCGATTGGGGATATCGCAAAACGTATGACAGGTGAAACGGAATGGGATTTGGTAGAGCAAGGGCTATGTGAATTATTTAGGCAGAATGACAATCGGCATTCCTACCTCTATACATATATAGCGGAACTAAGCGGTACAGTTGCAGGGATTATAGTCTTGTACCCAGGTAAAGACGCCCCTGCACTCGATCGAAACTTAAGTGATTGGCTTGCTAAAAAAGGTGCTGCGAACACTAAAATCGACGCTGAATCATTGGTGGATGAATTGTATATCGACACGGTCTGCATCGATCCTGCGTTTCGCGGCGAAGGAATTGGCTCTCAACTATTTGCCTATGCGGAAGACGTTGCAAGGCAAAAGGACATCAGGAAACTTTCCTTGAATGTCGAAACACAAAAAGAACCTGCCATCCGTCTCTACAAACGCCTCGGCTACGAAATCGTATCACCGTGGACAATCATAGGTGAGCCGTTTCATCATATGGTGAAAATGGTTTAAACAAAAACCGTACTTCGATTTCGTCATTCGAAATCAAAGTACGGTTTTCCTTATTTATTGAAAAAACAATTGGCTTACTGTTCTTTTGCAAAAGCGACAAATCTATCAATCACTTGATCCAAAAATTGTAATGTCGGTTCATCCGTCAGTGCACCATCCGCAAATTTCTGCCCCGCCGCTCCAATGAAAATCTCATTACCTGCAGGTGGCATTATTTTGGCGTTGACACCCATGCTCATCAACACTTGGCGTAAATGCAATTGTGCTCTTACAGTACCTAGCACTCCTTGGGATGCTCCCATTGGTAAAACTGGTTTTCCAACAAGCGGACGGTCCACTCTTGAGGTCCAGTCCAATGCGTTTTGTAGCACTCCTGGCACAGACCAGTTAAATTCAGGTGTACTGATAATAACAGCATCTGCCTCCGCAATCTGCTGTTTAAATTGCTTCACTACCTCAGATGGAGTCTTTTCATCATCCTCATTATAATGTGGCAAACTGCCGATATCCGCAATTTCTAGCTTAAACAGATGGCTATATCTCTGTTCAATCGTTTTCACTAACTGCATATTAAATGAACCTTTTCGTAAACTTCCCACAAGCGCTACAATTTTCATATGTATCTCTCCCCTGTAAGTTTTTTATTCATAACCTTTATTCTACACAACTTCATCGATTAGCATACGATTTTACGCTCAGGTGATAAAATATTCCCCCTTCGAAAACTTTTTCAAGCTTATAAGGGTATGTATAGTAAGAGCGGCAAAATACAGCCGTTCTGAAAGGAGTGAAGCTAAAGTGAAAAACAACGACTGGATCCGTAACATTCAGGCTGGCGATAAAGAGTCCTTCCGCTATTTTTACGAAGCCTATTCAGACTACGCCATTCGAATAGCTTATGCCATGACCCGCAACCGTGAAATGGCGAAAGATGCCGTACAGGAAACGTTCATCCGCGTGTATCGACAAATAAATAGCTATAATCCGGAGCTACCATTCGATCCATGGTTTTACCGGATTTTGACGAATGAATGCCTCCGATTACTAAAGAAAGAGTCACCTCTTTCCAAGTTCGAGCATCCTGATTTAGAAAATGACCCAGCCCTTGCTGAACAATCCTTCGATCATCTATCTGTCTTATACGACACGATTCAATCGTTAGATGATCTGCACCGGATTCCGCTCATTTTAAAATATATCAAGGGTTTTACTGAAAAAGAAATTGCAGACATTCTTGAGCTGAATCATAACACTGTGAAGTCGCGGTTATTCAAAGGAAGAAAACGGTTAAAAGAACAGTTGAATTTAGCGGAAAAGGAGGGTGATTCACAATGAATCCTGTCGATAAACAAGCAAAGGAAGCTTTGGACAAACAGACCAAACAACAAACTGATGGCCTGCAAGATGAAATTTGGAACAGCCTCGAACAAAAATTATTCAGCGAAGAGCCTGTTGTACACAGAGGAGATGTGAAGAAAATGAAGAAGAAAAATCGTATAGTTCCGATTATCCTAACAGCGGCAGCAGCCCTTGCCATCGTATTCAGTTTCACAACGGATACGGGAACAGCATTTATGAAAGGCATTAAAGATTTATTTGTTCCTGAAAAAGAGATTATTCAAAGCATTGAAGGTCAAGATGAAGAAACCGACGTTCATTTGAACGAAGGAACAAACGCTGATTACGTGATTTACCTCGATGAAACGCGTTACAAAATGATGAACGGTGAGGATAGCGACATTATCACAACAATCGAGCCACTTCCAGCACAGTATCCGGAAGTAACGATGGAAATTAAACAAGTTACAGATGAAAAACCTGAAGACCTCGTCACTAAAATAGAGGCTGAATTGAAAGAAGATTTTCCAGAGCTGCGAGCAGTCGAAACAGTGACTGAACCGATTCAAGGGTTCTGGTTGCACGGTTTGGCAGGTAACGATGCTAAAAGTAAGGTCGTCACCGCCTATGTCATCAGCAATGGCAAGCAAGGCAGTTTCGTTATTACAGAAAACTACTTCCTCGAAGCCGCAGAAGGCCATGGTGCAAGATTCCATCATATGCTAAAGAGCTTTGAGATTGTTGAATAATAAGCAAAGGAGAGCTTACCTAATCAGCTCTCCTTTATTAATTCGCCTGCGGTTGTCATGAAGAGCTTTATAACCGCCATGGGCAGTTTTATGCTTGACAGATGTTCAAATTTAATACTAGCAGAATGCATAATAACATATATGAACGGGTATAAATTTAGTACATGATTTACTAGAAGGAGGCACTGAAGAGTAATGGACAAATTCATAGTTTTCATAGACGTCCTTGTCGTTTTGCTTTATATCGGATTGATTTTTTTAATTTCTCCATATATGATGCAGTTTCTCCGTAATAAAAACTGTGACATATTTTTTCAATTAATACCCGTTCTATCCTTCATTGTAATAAGTAGCGTTATAATCTCCATCAGCTATGGCGGATTTCAAGAAACACTTTTCTTTAAATTAATAAGCATCCTCTCTACTACGCTCTTAATAGGCCTCCTATTTTTAACACTGCTGATGAAAAACGTGTGGCCAGAGAAGTATGAGACCTTACTCATAAAGCTTTCCTTTTCTAAAAATAAACGCCTATCATCCTAAACACATAGTCCTTAGCAAGCTTCATGCTAAAGGCTATGTGTTTTTATGATGATTTCGAATCAAATCTTTTCATCCGTGGTAAAATAAACAAAACAACTAACGGGAGTCGATGAGATGTTAAAAAATCGGTTGTATTACATAGATGCCTATTGTAAATCGTTTACAGCGCACGTTATTAAAGCTGCACAAGATGAGCAAGGACGACCTTATGTCGTATTAGACAATACAGTTTTTTATCCTGAGGGTGGGGGCCAGCCCGCTGATACGGGGACATTGAATGGCATTTCGGTGCTTCATGTAGAAGAGGTGGGTGGTGAGGTTCGACATATGGTGGCGGAAAGTCTTACTTCGGCAAGTGAAGTGGAGGGTGTTATTGACTGGGAGCGTCGCTTTGACCATATGCAGCAGCACGCGGGACAACATATTTTGTCAGCTGCCTTTGTCGAGTTATTCGGATTTCCAACGATTAGTTTTCATTTAGGAAAAGAGATGGTTTCGATTGATTTGGACGTGGAAGAGGTTTCACCTGAACAACTGGCTGCCGCGGAACGATTGGCGAATGACATCATCCTTGAAAACAGGCTCATTGAGACTAAATGGGTGACGGAGGGCGAGCTTGACCAGTATTCACTTCGGAAGCAGCTGACTGTGACGGATGAAATTCGGTTAGTTATCATTCCGAACTTTGATGATAACGGCTGCGGTGGTACACATCCAAGTTCCACGGGGCAAGTAAGCGCCCTGAAAATTTTATCGACAGAAAAGCAAAAGCGCAAAGTGCGTGTGCATTTTGTTTGTGGCGGGCGTGTGTTGCAGCAATTACATCAAAAAAATCAGCAGCTGACGGCAGCCTCCCAATTGTTAAGTGCACCTGAAGACGGCGTTGCCGGAGCTATTGAGAAACTGCTAGCTACCAATCATTCACTTGAAAAATCGCTAGAGGAAGCGCAAGACACGTTGTTAACATTTGAAGCGAAGGAGCTGTTGAATACCCGGCAGCAAGGCATTGTCAAAGCAGTCTTTACAGGACGTACTGTTCAACAATTACAAAAGCTTGCTAAACTGCTGGTGACAGACGATGAGGATGTCATAGCAATTCTCGTCGCTGATAATGAAGACCGACTGCAATTTGTTGCCGCACGCGGAGCTTCCATCGAAACAAGCATGAAGCAAGTTTCAGCTGCTGCACTTCCCCTTATTAACGGAAAAGGCGGCGGTAATGATGCATTTGTACAAGGTGGGGGGGAACAGCTAGTGACTGCTGAGGAGTTAGTACAGGCAATGGTTGAGCAAGTAATCTGAAGGTTTAAAAACAAGGTATTAACCATTCATTGTGGTATAATTAGCATACAATAGGTATACAATAGTGCCACGAAAAGGAGTGATGACTTATGTTGAATATAAAACCTTCAGCTGCAATTCGCAAAAACTACAACCAAATTTCAGAACTATGTAAAGAGACTGGAGAACCTGTATATCTTACAAAAAATGGTGAAGGTGATCTTGTTGTGATGGACATTACGGCCTTTGCAAAGCGTGAAAGCATGTTAAAGCTGCGTGAAAATCTGGTCGCAGTAGAAGAAGATCGACTTTCCGGTAGAATTGGATATAGTGTGGATGATGTTACTTTAATGATGAAAAAAGCTGTGCAGGAAGTGTTGGATGGAAAACGATAACAAGAAACATATTGTTATTGTCTCGGAACGCGCCACGCAAATGCTCGTATCCCACTCTCGCTTTTTAGCCCAAGTAAATGAACAAGCTGCTCTAAACTTAATTGTTGATTTTCAAAAACAGGCAAATTCACTGGAGACTATGCCAGAAAGAAGTCCGCGGTTGGAAAATCCTTATCTACCGTCCGGAAAGTACTATAAGCTTTTGATGGGTAAGTGGTATCTACTTATTTACCAGATTCAAAATGGTATTGTGTATATAGATTACGTAGTTGATTGTAGGCAAAACAATCAATGGCTATTGTAGTATAAAAAGGAGGCACTCCCGTGCATAAAACAGAAGAAATTGTAGAGGCAAAAAATTATATTCTTAGCAAAACAACAGCTACTCCTGCAATAGGGATTATTTTAGGATCTGGATTAGGAAGTCTTGCAGATGAAATCGAAAATAGTGTTGTCATTCCCTACGAAGACATCCCTTTTTTCTCGAAATCAGATGCTGTGGGTCACGCCAATGAGTTAGTGATTGGTCAATTGGAAGGAAAAACTGTTGTCGCTATGAAAGGGCGTTACCATTTTTACGAAGGCTATTCGTTAGATGAAGTAACCTTCCCTGTACGCGTCATGAAAGCATTAGGCATCGAAAAACTAGTGATTACGAATGCTTGTGGAGCAGTTAATACAGATTTTAATCCAGGTGAGTTGATGTTAATCACCGATCACCTTAATTTAGTTGGTATCAATCCGTTGATTGGTAAAAATAATGATGATTTAGGGACACGCTTCCCGGACGCTTCCGAGGTTTATAACAAAGAGTTAAGAAATACAGCGTTGCAGGTGGCACAGGAGCATAATATTACATTACGTGAAGGTGTCTACGGCTGGTGGAGTGGCCCTGTTTACGAAACACCTGCTGAAATCCGAATGATTCGCATTTTAGGTGGAGACGCGATTGGAATGTCAACAGTACCTGAAGCTGTTGTCGCAACTCATGCTGGACTAAAAGTATTGGGAATCTCTTGCTTAACGAATATGGCCTCTGGCATTTTAGACGAACCTTTGAGCCATGAAGATGTGATTGCCGTTGCTGCTAAATCACGCAATGCTTTTGTCCATCTGATTAAAAATGTTTTGAAAGAAATTTAACCAAAGACTTGGGGGAAAATTATGTTGAAAAAGTACGCAATCTTTCTTGTCATTTTCATGGTACTTTACTTGGCCCTTCAAGTTTCAGTAGGAGCCATTTTAACGACGCTGTACAAGCCGGATGTTACTTCAGTAAAGAATGATGTTGTCTATAATTTAGGCGCCTTCATGCCAGTGCTAACGATTCTTGCAGCAGCCGCCATTTCTTATTTTCTCACGCAGAAATTGAGCAAAGCCTTAAAATTAAAACCAAGCAAAAAATAATGTAGATCATCAGACAAAAGCCAGGTTCTTAACACGGAACCTGGCTTTTGCTGTCTCAAATTATTTGTGGTACTAAAATTAAAGTTGCACACAAGATAAGCTTCATAAGTAACACTACCACACATAACTAGCGGGCTGTTTGAGAAAATTTATTTCGTAAAATCTCATCTATTCCCAAGTCAAAAAAGCAACAAGCGTAGCTCCTCGTATGTAAAAGATGGATTACTTTAGTTCATTGTTCCCAAATTCCAAATTATATTCTCGGAACAATTCTTCTATTCTGTTCGTTAACTATATAACAACAATTAAAGGAGTGAGAGAGCAATGAAATTATTAAATCGGGCAATATTTTTACTACTATTTGCAATTGTGACAATGGGCTGGACCGCACATGACAGTTTGGCTGCTGAAAAAGATTCAATACCTACTATGCCTCCCAAAGTCATTCCAACAGACTATTCGGGAGATGGACTCGTAAATTTCCCAATTGATTTCGCACCTTTTTCTACTCAACACATCAGGAGCGGCCATTCATTATTGGAACTTCTTACGGAGTCAACCCTTAGGGTAAGCGGAAGTACCAATGCCTATATTCCTGTTAATACGATTAAGGTGGTTCTATACCTACAACAATGGAATCCCTCTCAAAGCAAATGGGTAGATGTTTTAACGATCGGTCCCGCAACAAATTATGGTTCCAGTTCCGTTTCATACTCTAAGCAAGCTCAAGTGATTCGCGGCTACTCCTATCGGATTAGAGCACAGCATGAGACTATCCATAATGGAATTATTGAAAAATTAACAAGTATATCCAACCAGATTTATGTAAATTAGAACGGCGCTGTCTAATAAGTCCCTTTTCCAATAAAATTAATCGAATTGAAAAATGCCAAAACATTGTTAATTCAACGTTTCGGCATTTTTTTATTATGCATACTTCAGGAGTAAATCCATCTTTTGAAACAGCACGTTCACATCGATTCAGCTATTTTCACGACTTCTTCCTTTGTCAATATTCCTTCAATGTAAAAATAATTACTTTGTGTTAGCCAAGTTAGTCTACGTATACCATCTTTAAAAGACAGCATATTTGCTGTTTGGCCATGTATCAAAATTTCTTCTACCACAGTATCTTCACTATCTGCTACTCCTCCAAAAGCATATTGCCCACCTAGCTTCTTCTCAGCTACTACAAATTCCCTATCGTCACTAACATAGTTCAAGTAAACTTCGTTACTCATTTGATCGCCTTCTCGCATTACAATAACCTTTTCTAATTGAAACTCTGTAGGGACTTCCGGGATATTAATAGCAAAACTCGTTACTTTCTGTGCTTCTTCTAAGCTCATCTCCCCAAAAATAGGCTCTGAATCCTCAATGACAAACATACCAGAGTCACTGTTTTCAGTGTCGGTATACTCACCCGAACCTCCAAACACCTGCACAACGGAGCCTTGTACCTTATGATATATCTCACTCCACCGACTATAAGCTCCCCCTTCTCGCGGATACGCAGCGACAATCAGTACCAAGAAGATAGAGGCAACAGCCAAAATAGTCTTTTTTGGAAAACGATTTTTCTTAGGCATACCGTATGCTACTTGATGCTCATCTTCCATTTTTCGCCACGCTTCAGAAGTAGATAATCTTGGTGGCGGAAATTCCTCCATTTTTTCATCTAACACTTCCCTTATCAGTTGATCTAAGTTCTGCTGTTTGGACTCAGCCATGCGATATCACCTCCATCAATTCAGGCTGCTGTTCAATCGATTCTTTTAACTTCTTTTTCGCACGAAACATTCGGGATTTCACTGTTGCCAGTTGAACATCCAATATCGCGGCAATTTCCTCATACGTCAAATCATGATGATAGAACAATAGCAGTACTTCCTTATGATCCGGCTTTAACTTATCAATTTCCTCAAGTAACAGCTCCTTCACATAAGCCTTCTCAAGTCCTGTTTCCACCGTCGAGACATAATCCAATCGTGTCGTATCTGCCCCTGTATCTATATAGACGTCCGAAGTCGTGAAATCATTCCATTTATTCAAACGACGAAGATGATCGATTGCCGTACGCGTGGCAATTATTGATAACCAGGCACCCATTTTTTCTACATCCTGTACAGTGTGTAAGTTTTTAAATGCTTTCATAAACGTTTCTTGGGTAATATCCTCCGCCAAATCCTGATCTTTAATAACATAATAAGCCGCATAATAGACGCGTTTATAGTATTGTTCAAAAATGATGCGTTCTGCCTCTCTATTTTGCTGCTTATTTTTCTGGAAAATATTATTTAGCAACTCTTTCACTTCCCATCTGCTCATGAAATTATGTATGTGGATCGGACAACATCGTTATGTAATCATTTCCATTGTACACTTGGTTACGGAAAAATTGAAGTATTCCCACAAGTCGATTGACATATCAGCCAAAGTGTCTTAAGCAATTTGATAGTATATAGTATAATTCAAGTACTCTGAAATAGGACGGGAGAGCACATATTATGAATCAAACAAGTCCATTACAAGATGCATACAGCCAAAGTAAATACCAATTGGCCAATCACGGAAAACGCAATATTGAAGTTTTAAAAAAAGCTTTTCAGGAGATGGAGGGTCATCTGGAAAGCGATATATATGGAAAAGGACAGATCATTGAAGATTTTCAAGATAAAATGGCTCTATTACTAGGAAAAGAGAAAGCAATTTTTCTCCCTAGTGGAACGATGGCCCAGCAGATCGCTCTACGCATCTGGTGTGACGAAAAAGGAATAAGAAAAGTTGCTTATCATCCATTGAGCCATTTAGAAATTCACGAACAAGACGGGTTAAAAGAATTACATAACATTGAAACGGTATTGCTCGGTGACAAAAACCGTGTAATAGAACTCGATGAGGTCCTGGAGATGGAAGAAGGCGTTGCGTGTGTGTTGTTGGAATTGCCTCAGCGCGAAATAGGAGGGCAGTTGCCAAGCTTTGAAACACTTACACTAATTTCGAAGCATTGTCGCGATAATGGCATTAGATTGCATCTTGATGGTGCTCGCTTATTGGAAGTACTGCCCTATTACCAAAAGTCCGCTGCCGAAGTTTGTTCCCTTTTTGACAGCGTCTATCTATCGTTATATAAAGGAATTGGAGGGATAGCAGGGGCAATTTTAGCCGGCGATCAAGATTTCATAACTCAAGCTACAACTTGGAAAAGGCGCTATGGCGGTGATTTGATAAGCTTGTATCCCTATATCATCTCAGCGAATTATTATTTTGAGCTACGGTCACACAAAATGCAGCAGTATTATGAAGATGCAAAGGAGCTAGCTGGGCTTTTTAACTCCTGCCATGGAATTTCAACCATACCTCTCATTCCTGTTTCAAATATGTTTCATGTCCACATCCATCAAGCGAAAGAACAAATGGAACTTATTCTGACAAAAGTTCAACAGCTAACAGGTATTGGCATAACAGGCTATTTAAAAAAAATCGATGAAACGACATGTGCTTTTGAGGTCAATATAGGTGATCTGTATACGGATGTACCAAAGGAGTTCATCAGGAATGCCTTCAGACAACTTGATGAAATAATGAAAGACAACTGATGGATGTCTTTCACATCGATAATATTTTAGACGTGATGTAACAAAAAGCAAATGAGGATATTTGAAAATAAGATGGAGTCATGACTCTATCTTATTTTTTTGAATACCTTCAAAATCTGATAGCCATCTGACGGATGTCCCGCAAGAGGCCCCATCCATTTCGGATAGACAACAGGGATACTCGTACTGATAAACAAGAGAAAATTATAGAATAGAATTCCATTTAAAAAGTTCTTTGCTCCCAGATGCGTTAAATCAGTTGAAATAAAAAACGCAGTAACTGCCAACATAAGAGATGCTACTGGTCCACCTGCTGACATCATAATACTTTGAAAGCCTGAGAAATCGGTATTTCTTGTGCCCCGCTTACAAAAGCCTGAATAAGACCACCGGATATGGAAGTGCATTCTCCCAATTCGAATGTTTTCCCTATTCGATACGTTAGGTGGACCGAGATAAACTAGTGCTCTCTCTTTTGAAAACAAGACTAGACCGATGGCGTGACCTATTTCATGCAAAAGCACAGATACCGGAATGCCGATTGCATAAAAAAGTAAAAATGAGACCATTTTCCATCCCCCCTCTTGAAATCTATACGTTGACCAAGCTTTCAAAGTTTCAAAATGTTTTCCAAATATGAAAAACGCCCCACTCAATTACCCGAGTGGAGCGTTTTCCTATTCTTAATAAGCGCGGCCAAACCACACCGTATGCTTCGATTCCTTGCCACAATTGATACAGCTAGATTTCTCTGCTGGTGGGTTGAATGGAATGTTGCGTGTTGTGAATTTCGTTTCTTCTTTCACTTGTTCCTCACAAGCATCATCTCCACACCAACCTGCAAGAACCCAACCTGGGATTTCCCCTTTTTCAGTTGAGTCGGCAATATGGCTCGATAACTGCTCAATTGAATCAACATGCGTATGCGAATGTTGTTCACGGAATGCGCGTGCTTTTTCGAGTAGACGTGCTTGCATCGCCACTAATTCTTCTTCAATGCGCGCAACAATCGCAGAAAGCTCGACAGCTTCTTTTTCGCCTTCATCACGTGCTTTGATGAGTGCTTGGCTATTCTCCAAATCACGTGGCCCTAGTTCAACGCGAACAGGAACACCTTTTAGTTCCCACTCATTGAATTTATAGCCTGGAGATTGATCGGAATCATCCAACCGGACACGAATGCCTTGTGCTTTTAATGCCGCGAAAACCTCATCTAGTTTTTCCATAATCGCAGGATTCTTCTTCCAAGGACCTACTGGAATTAACACAACTTGTGTCGGCGCAATACGTGGTGGCAATACAAGACCTTGCTCATCACCGTGCGTCATAATGACAGAACCAATTAAGCGCGTAGATGTTCCCCATGAAGTTGTGTGAACAAATTCATGCTTGTTTTCTTTATTTAAATATTTAATATCAAAGGCTTCTGCAAATTTTGTGCCCAAGTAATGTGAAGTTCCCGCTTGAACCGCTTTACCGTCCTTCATCATTGCTTCGATGGAATACGTATCGACAGCACCTGCGAAACGCTCAGAAGGTGTTTTTTGACCATCGTATACTGGAATGGCTAGCAACTCTTCAACAACTTCTTTATAAATGTTCAGCATTTGCATCGTTTCTGCACGCGCTTCCTCTTCATCTACGTGAGCTGTATGCCCTTCTTGCCATAAAAATTCAGATGTGCGAATGAACGGTAATGTTTTCTTTTCCCAACGGAAAACGTTCGCCCACTGGTTAATTAGCACAGGGAGGTCACGATAACTTTTAATCCAATCAGAATAAAGATGACCGATCATCGTTTCAGAAGTTGGACGTAATGCTAGACGTTCTTCTAATTTTTCACCTGCTGCTTCTGTTACCCAAGGAAGCTCTGGTGAAAAACCTTCGATATGATCCTTCTCTTTTTCGAAAAATGACTCTGGAATTAACATCGGAAAATACGCATTCCGATGCCCTGTTTCTTTAAAACGACGATCCATCTCCGCTTGAATATGCTCCCAAATTTCGTAGCCATCCGGTTTAAACGCGATACACCCGCGAACTGGTGTGTAATCCATTAAATCCGCCTTTTGAATCGTGTCGATATACCATTTCGAAAAATCACTTTTTTGTAGATTAGTCATTTATTTCCCCTCCTAAAATAATGAAAAGCACAAAGATATCCTCATATTAAGGACGTCTTTGTGCTGAATGGACGTGGTACCACCTTAGTTTAGCTCACCGAATTGGTAAACCCTCTAAAACGTTTGATAACGAAAACGACTCGGTTATGTTGGCATAACATCTCCGTGGTAGGTTTCAATAAGAAGCGGTGGTCTAGCTCTCAGCAAATCGCTATACTCTCTGGTTCACAATTCTTATTTACTCGGTCACATCAAAGATTGTCTATTGCTTATAATATAACAAATACTTGGTGTTTATACAATGACTCTCTATTTACGCTGTTCATTTTCAATAAAAATAATCGAATAGTATGCTAAACTAGATTCAGAATAGTCGGAAGGGTGAGGATGACATGGAGAATGTTACACTAAATAACGGTCTACAAATGCCGCAGCTTGGATTTGGAGTATGGAAGGTTCCGGATGAAATTGCAAAAACTACAGTTGAACACGCACTGGAAGCAGGGTATCGTTCGATTGACACGGCTATGATTTATCGTAATGAAGTAGGTGTCGGAAAAGCGCTTGCGGATACTAAAATTCCAAGAGAAGAATTATTCATTACAACAAAATTATGGAATGCCGACCATGGCTACGAAAGTACATTGCAAGCATTTGATGCGAGCCTCGAAAAACTCGGCTTGGATTATGTAGATCTGTATATCATCCATTGGCCAACACCTTTACATGATAAATATGTGGAAACATATAAAGCATTAGAAAAGCTCTATAAAGATGGACGCGTCAAAGCAATCGGTGTCAGCAACTTTGAAATTGAACACTTACAACGAATTTTGGATGAATGCGAAATCGTTCCAACAGTGAATCAAGTGGAACGCCATCCTTACTTACAACAAAAGGAACTTAAAGCATTTTGCGATAAGCATTCCATCATGCTAGAGGCATACAGTCCTCTTATGAACGGGAAAGATGCATTACAAAACGAAGTCATTCAAGAAATCGCAGCTCAACACGAGAAAACACCAGCACAAATCATTCTACGTTGGCATTTACAAACGGGCGTCATCGCCATTCCTAAATCCGTAACACCTTCAAGAATTATTGAAAATCTTGACGTTTTTGATTTCGAGTTGACCGAAGGAGACATGGAGAAAATCGCCACATTAGATCAAAACCTTCGGGTAAATCGCCATCCTAATGAAGTGAATTAAAAATGTGAAAAAACCACGTCTGTTGATTAACCAAGAACAACTTAATTAGATAGTTGATGCTTAATGTATTTTATCCCTTTGGAATGCTTTGGAATGAACAGCTACAATACAATAGCCGGGCTATTTTATGATTGGGGATGTGACCGGGTCACATCCCCAATCATTTTTTCGGTAATCGTATGGCAGCCGTTCATCCGGCGCTTTCCAAAGGAAATACTACATAAAACACCAATACTTTTTAGGAATAAAAGAATAGAGGTCTTCTAACTTTATAAAAGCCGCCAAAGATGCAATTTTAGCGGCTACCGCTATCTCAATCCTATTCCCCATTTTTATTCCAGATCTTATTACTTCCTTAGAAAAGTTATGCAAAATTAAGAAGATAATACTTTGTTCATGCACAATAGTTCCCGAAATTGTATCTTCGGGAACTTACACGCTTTAACAATGTCATCTATTCTTTTCTTTCCAAATGCCTGCATTTTTCACTTGGGCATTGGAGGTTTACGACAAGCAATGATAGACAACAAGATAATCGAGAACGGTATTGTCAGTAATGACGAAGTCATTGCTGACAACACAACTTCTGCGGTTATTCTGTCGTCCATCTATTGCCGAAAGTAAACCGGAAATGTCTAGTAAACAGGTCATTTTATATTTCTTGCTTGCTAGTTGTAATTGCAACTAAGTGGTTAATCAACAAGCTTATAGAAAATAGCCCTACAAGGAGTCTAACCTCCTTGTAGAGCTTTTCAATCAATCTTCTTCTATTTCAATACGATTTTTCTTGAACAGCTTAGACAGAATCTCATAAACGATTGGTACAACAATCAACGTCAATAGCGTTGAACTGATCAAACCACCGATTACGGTAATTCCAAGACCTTTAGAGATCAAGCCGCCACCGCCGCCTGTTCCCATTGCCAATGGAATGAGCGCACCAATTGTCGCGATTGCCGTCATCAGGATTGGACGCAAACGTGTTGCCCCAGCCTCCAGAACCGCTTCACGCATTTTCAAACCTTCACGTTCCATACGGATGATACGGTCTACAAGTACGATGGCATTCGTTACAACGATCCCGATTAACATCAGTAGACCCATCATAACAGATACAGAGATCGTTTCACCTGCGATTAATAGACCCACGAATGAACCAATGACCGCAAATGGTAATGACACTAAGATCGCGAATGGTGCGACACCCTCACGGAATGTAACCACTAGGATGAAGTACACAATGGCGATAGCCGCAAGCATTGCTACAATCAGTTGTGTAAATGTCTCTGTCATATCCGCAGCAACACCCGCAACGTCGACAGTAACACCTTTCGGTAAATCTAATTTATCAATTGCTTTATCAATTTCAGATGTCGCCTTTGAAATATCAGCATCCACAATTGTTCCTGACACCGTTGCGTGGTATTCACCTTTACTGCGAGAAAGAGCATTCAGCGTCGTTCCTTCTTCAACTTCAACAAGGTCAGACAGTTTCATTGTCGTGCCTAGCGCTGTCGGAACCTCTGTTGCTAATAAATCATCAATTGATTTGGGTTGCACAGCTTCCTCTTGTTGCACAATTACTTTTAATGAATTGCCGTCTTTTTCAATTGTCGTTAAAACATCTTCCGTACGCATCGGATTTAACATCATGACGATTTGCCCTGTTGTTAACCCATACTGCAGTAATTCATCTTGCTCCACTTTAAGTTTGTATTCAACATATGCATCTTTTGCACTTGAAGAAACATCTTCAAGACGATTGTTATCATGCATAACGTCTTCTACCATTTTCACAGCTTCATTTAGTCGATCTAAATTTTCACTGTAGAACGTGTAGCTCACTTCATTAGTAGACGACATGCCCATCGAACTGAAATCTTGGGTCTTCCATTCTCCTGTTTGTTCAATGTTGAAGATATAATCTTCAATTTCTGTTCGAGCTTCTGGGAAGTTCTTCATGTCCGGGTCAAAGATCAGATACATTAACGCACCATTTGAGCCTCCACCCATCATGGCTGCCATTGGATCTCCAGCATCCGTAACCGATAATTGAACAATATCAATATCTTCATGTTTTAACAGCTCTTGTTCCACTACTTCAATGTTTGCTAACGTATCTTCCATTAGCTCGCCTGTTTCCGGCGTATACGTTAAGTACATCACTTTCTCTTCTTCACTACCCAAGAAACTAAACCCAATTAATGGCGTCAACGCCACACTTCCAGCTAATAAGATAACGGAAAGGATTGAAGTAATCCACTTATGGTTGAGTGTCCAGGCTAAGATACCCTTATACCACGTTGCTAGTTTACCAACCTCTTTATGACGGCTAGTCGTCTTCTCACTATATAGCTTTTTCCTAAATAAGAAGTGAGATAATGCTGGCACAATTGTAATCGCAACAAGTAGCGAGGCGCCTAGCGCAAACGTCATCGTTAAAGCGAATGGCATGAACAACTCGCCAACCATACCACCAACAAAAATAAGTGGCGCGAATACCGCAACCGTTACTAATGTTGAGGACATAATAGGTTTAAACATTTCAATCGTCGCTTCACGTACAAGCGCTCGACCTGATAATTTCTCTGTTTTTAAATGCAAACGACGATAAATATTTTCAACGACGACAATCGAGTCATCGATAACACGACCGATGGCAACGGTAATCGCACCAAGCGTCATGATATTTAACGTAATCCCCATCCAGTTTAGTAACAGTAATGCCATGAAAATAGAAACCGGGATAGATACGATTGAAATAATCGTTGATTTAATATCACGTAGGAAGAGAAGAATGATGAGTATCGCAATTCCTCCACCAAATAACGCTTTTTCAACCATCGTTGATACCGATTCTTCAATTGGAGCACCTTGGTCAAGTGATACATCGACAACAAGACCATCGATTACTTTCTCTTCATCTTTAATTAATTCCTTCACAGCATTTACAACATCCACTGTGTTTGCTTGTTGCCCTTTAATAATTTGAATGGCAATGGCATTTTCACCATTTGTTCGTGAAACCGATTGTACTTTACCGACGACTTCAATTGTCGCGATATCGCCAAGCTTCACAAATGGTAATGGATTTGTTTCAGACGGTGTAGTAGGAATAAGCATTCCCTTTAATTCATCAGCTGTCATGAACTTGCCGTCTACTGCAACAGCTTGCTCGCCTTCTTCAAATTCATAAAGACCCAAAGAGACTGCTAAATCACTTGCTTGAATCATTTGTTTAACTGAATCTGGCGTGATACCAAGTTCAGCCATCTTATCTTCATCATACGTTAGTTGTACTTCTTCAATATGCTGACCTGTAATAGTAGCGGATGCTACTCCATTGATCTTCTCGATTTTCGGAAGTAAAATTTCCTCGACCGTGGATGTGAGTTCAACAATATCCTCTGTCGTACTACTGACGCTCAATGCCACAACCGGCATCATATTCATACTAATTGCTGTAATTGTTGGCTTTTGTGCGCCTTCAGGTAAAGATACTGCATCTAGCGCAGAGTCCAATGCACGTTTCGCCTCATCCATGTCGATACCATATTCGTATTCCACTTGAATATTTGACATATTTGAATACGAATTCGAATAAACAGATTTCACATGTTCTAGATTTTCCACTGCTTTCTCTAACGGAATGGAAACATCATTCATAACTTGTTCAGGAGTGGCTCCTGGATACACATCCATCACCATTAAAAACGGAATTGAAATATCTGGAAGAGTCTCCGTTTTCATGCGAGTACCCGCATAAATACCAGACACTATGACGATAATTGTCAGCAACCATACTGCTAATTTATTCTTTAGGACAAAATTTACTAATCCTTTCACTCTTACACCTTCCCCTATTTGACTAATCTCATTCAGTTTCTTATACTAATGACTAACAAGTCAGATGTCAATGAATAAACCCTAGGAGCGATACTATAGCGATGATAAAAAAACAACTAATCATGGAAAAGGCTTTAGAGCTCTTTGCAGAAAAAGGCTTTGAGTCAACTTCCGTACAACAAATAACCGAGCATTGCGGCATTTCAAAAGGCGCTTTCTATCTATCATTCAAATCAAAAGACGAATTGATTTTAGCATTAATCGACTACTTTATGATGAAGTTTGTTTCAGATATTGACTACTTGGTCAATAACACGAAAAACGACGATGATCTTTTACAAAAATTTTATTACACCATTTTTGATTCCTTCCGTCAGCATTCTGATTTCGCCAAAATCCTTATCAAAGAACAAATGCGGTCCTTTAACGAAGAATTCATCATCAAAATGCGTGCCTATGATTTATCGATGGATGAGGTAATTTTATCAATGGTTGAGCGCTTATATGGCGATGAGGTCAAACAGACAAAGCACGATGTCATGTACTGTATTAAAGGCTTTATGAAAACCTATTCGGAGCTATTTTTATTCTATGACTTACCTTTAGATTTAGATTTGCTTGCTAGGTCGCTTGTCGAAAAAACAAATGTACTAGCAAGACATATCACAGTCCCGTTTATTACAACTGAACTAGTCCAAATGCGTCAACAACCTACGAATGGGGAAGCGACAAAAAATCAAATCCTCGAAATCATTGAGAAAAATATCAATGAGATTGAAGAATCGATTGAGAAGGAATCGCTACTGTTACTCAAGCAACAGCTGATTGAACCAACATTAAGCCCTGCGCTTGTAAATGGATTGCTTGAAAATATTCGCAGTCATCCCCATTGTAAATGGATTTCTTACTTACTTCGGAACTATTTTAAGTCCTAAAAAAAGCTATTTCAAAAATCGATGACAAACGACTTTTGAAATAGCCTGTTTTTAGTTTATCCAAAATACTCCACAACAATTTGCACAATCAATAGTACTGTCACAACCCGCAGAATCGGTTTCACATGCTTCGCTTTTAATTTCCGCGCAAGGCGAACGCCGAGCTGCGCCCCACTAATTGAGCCTAGCATGAGCGCGATGGTTAGTGGCCAAATGATTTTCCCAGTCGAGATGTAACTTATGGACGCCCCGAAACAGCTTGAAAAAATCATGATACGAGATAGTCCAACAGCTCTCAAATAAGAGATCTTCAATCGAGCATAGACATACAACGCTAATGTTCCACTTCCGGGACCAAATACACCATCATAAATACCAATTCCGTATAATGAGGTCGCACTCTTCTTCGTAACGCGGAACGGCTCACTACCGTCAAAATCTGCTTTGCCTAGAAATGAAGTGATGAATGCGAAAGTTAGTAGTACAACAGCTATGACAATCATCCATTCCTCTTTCAAAAAGGAAGCTATCACTCCACCGGTAATTCCTCCGGTTAAGCTGAGCGGGACAACCGTCAGCGCTTCTTTGACCGTAACTTCTTTATTTTTATAAATGACAAAAAAACTTGAAAATGAGCTCACCGTGTTGGCTACCTTATTGGCTCCAATCGCGGAGTGAACCGGTAACCCCATCAGTAGCATGGCTGGCAAACTGATTAGTCCCCCGCCCCCCGCTAACGTACCAAGCGTCGTTGCAGCAAAGCCGATAAAATATAGCATAACGTATTCCATAGGACATCCTTCTTTCGGTCAAACTCTCTATATGACTAGCATATTCATCTTTCAATCATAAGTAAATTCGATTGTATGAATGAGAGTCTATTCGAAAAATGAATGTTGAAAACCCAATTCTCTAATTCACACACCATTTCACAGAAATTGCACCCGAAATCCAAACTATATTGGCTAAGCGATGATACAATAAATGTAAATATACTCAATTAGGTCTATAGGGGGCGAAATTCATGAAAGGTATTCTACTATTGATAGTTTGTTTATGTTTACTGACAGCGTGTAGATTAGAAACCCAGACACTTCGAGAATTTTATGATGGAAATTTAAATGAAGTAACTGAAATGAAGATTGTTGATGGTGGTACAGGCTACCATGTAACTAGTACGGATAATAACATAATTAAAGATTTTACGAGCCAGTTAGAGAATGTGAAATTTATCCCTGATGAAAATCAAGAACAAAGAGATGGCTTTATATATTCCATTACTTTTTTCCAAAATGGTGAACAGACTTTCCAGTTTGGACTAAGCCAAATCAACGGAAATTATTATCATACTGAGCCGGATATCAAACCAATAGTCGATGAATATTTCAAATCAATGGAAATAGAAAAGAAATAATACGAATAAAGATACCGAACTGTTTATTGCGGGCAATATGAATCATATTTTGAAGGAACCACCTGGGGATCACGAAGGAAGTGCCGCGACTTATGGAAATCCAGACCTGCCATTAGCACAAGGGTTGATGGATGGGGATATTGGATTTTTGAAGGGTTTATAATACAGGGATTATAAAAAAACTCAGCTTTACTTCTTGGCTGAGTTTTCACTATATATTAACAAAGTTCAATGATTATCGGCTATCTACTCACCTAGTTGATACTGTATGGTTGTGTATGTGATTGAATCCATTCTTCAATAACTTTCAATTCTGGTCTTGTTTCGTGATTTGCTATCCTTAAACAGAAATCATAGAGTTCATCCGTAGATGCAGAAAACTTAAATCCATTATATTTTAGGAATAAATCTGTACAAAGAAACGCGGCTCTCTTATTACCATCCGCAAAGCAATGAGAAATCGTAATGCGATACAAATAAACAGCAGCTTTTCTAAATAAACCTGGATACTGTTCGGCACCTCAGTAAGATGTCTGAGGTTCAACAACACGCTTCTCAACACATGAATCCTCAAACGAGTATATTGTTGTCCCACCAAATTGCTGAAAACCCGACTGATGAGCCATCAAAATATCTTCTTTATCCAAATATATAATCCCGTTCACCATAATTACGTCCGTGAAAGTCGTTTCAGCAGTTCATAATTTTCTTTTACAGATTCCTGGAGAAGTTTTTCACGTAGCTTATCTTTATCTGTTTTCCGTTGAAGATCTTCCATTTCCTTCAACTTATTATTATCCACTACCATATGATCCTCCCCCATCTGTTGTTCATTATTTGTACTTTCAGATAGCTTATCATTATCTTGCTTCATACCCTCACCTCATTTAAAAGACTATATGTTTATAGTCGGTAGGTATACCAAGATATATACACTATATTATCATATAAATTGACAGAGTGCACAGTACTCTATACCCCTTTCCATCCAGTCATAAACACCCCCCACCAGCCATATAGTTAGGCAGTATTAGTTGATAGATGGAGGAGGATATCATGCAGTCTAAGGAAATACGCTTGCGTCGAATCCAGCACCTTGCTCATGAAATTATGGATGAGATGAATCGGGGTAATGAGCAGAGACAATTGGAAACGCTGCATCTTGCAATCGACAATCTATCTCGTGCCATTGGAGATTTAGCAGATTCACATGGGCATTATTCACTCGACTATATAGAGGAGAAAGTGGGCAATGCTCATTATCTATTGTTTAAAAACGAGAAAAAGGTCAAGCTTCTCTCATAACGAATTCCTACCGATTCCTGTACTTTTGTTGAAACTTCAACGAGAGTGCAGGATTTTTGTTATGCTGTAAAATGAAGATAAACAATATAACAGGGGTGATTGTGTGAAAGTCGGAATGATCGGTATTGGTGATATTGCAAAGAAGGCTTACTTACCGGTTTTATCGCAAACGAAGGGGATTGAACTCCATGTTTGCACTCGAAATGAGGATACATTGAGAGATATGGCTGAAACATATTCGATTCAGCATCTTTATCAGGATATCGACCAGTGGCTAGCAAGTGGAATCGTAGCAGCATTCGTTCATTCATCAACAGAGTCCCACGAAGGCATCATTGATAAGCTACTCGACAACGGCATTCACGTCTATGTGGATAAACCTATCACCAATAACTTGGAATCCTCGACACGTTTATTGAAAAAAGCCGAGAGTAAAGGGTTGCTCTTAATGGTTGGCTTCAACCGGAGATACGCACTCCCTTATATGAAATTAAAGGAATTAGCTGAACCAAATATGGTTGTCGTGCAGAAAAATCGTGGGCATCACGCAGGCGAAGCGCGACAGTTTGTTTTCGATGATTTTATTCACGTGATTGATACACTGCTCTACTTGTTCCCTTATCCGATTGACAACATTCGTATACGAGGGAAGCAGGAAAACGGCTTGCTTCATCACGTCGTTCTACAGCTTGAAGCGACACAAGGAACGGCCATTGGTATTATGAATCGCGAGGCGGGTACAACCGAAGAAAAGGTGGAAGTCATGAGCGCTACCGAGACTCGTAAGGTCATAGATGTCAATGAAGTGATTTCTCATATTGACAAAAACAGCCTCACTTACGGCAGTAATGATTGGCAGCCAACACTTGAAAAACGTGGATTTCATGGTATCATCGCTGCTTTCTTGGAAGCTGTTAAAGATGGTAAAGTATCGGCTGAATCCTATCAGCGAGATTTGGACGCGCATGTAATTGCGGAAAAAGTGATACAGGCACTTGTCTGAAGACTACATCATTATAAATCCCACTCTCTTTGTCACATATGAAGCGAGTGGGATTTTGCCTATATCATTCTATCGATGATAGCCTATCCCCGTGGGGAAGCGGGCTCTCCTTTGGCGAAACTCGACTACCTATCCAGAAAACTGAGCTACCTCGGGGAAACTCGACTACCTTTGCCGGAAACTGAACTACGGAAAACGGAAACTCGAATACGCACCCGGAAAACTGAGCTACCTCGGGGAAACTCGACTACCTTTGCCGGAAACTGAACTACGGAAAACGGAAACTCGAATACGCACCCGGAAAACTGAGCTACCTCGATAATCCACTACACTCTATTCATTTATTCAACACAAAAAAACAACACCGTTCATCACTCTAAACGGTGTTGTTCTTGTTTAATCAAAACCCATATTCCGCATCTTTCTTTTCCCGAATCCCTGCATAAGCCTCGACAAGCATTACAGTGTCCTCCACTAAACGCTCCATGCGGAAGTGAACGTCATCGTTGACGATTTCTTTACGGTTGAAATCTTTTTCTTCTATAAAGACATATGTCGGGACAATATGAGCCTTCATATACGCTAAAATTGGCTTTAACTGCTGCTCCACCATCATATAATGCTTGGCGCTGCCTGCCGTAACCAGCATACTGACTACTTTATCTCGAAACGCATTGACTGGCAATAAATCAAAGACATTTTTCAGCGTAGCCGGAATAGAGGCTTGAAACGTCGGTGTACCAATGATAATTGCGTCCGCCGCCATCAATGTTTCCGTCACATATTTCGTGTCACCTTCGTAGTCGAAATAATTACGCCCGTCACTAAAGACCACGTCAAAGTCAGCCAAATCCAGCAAAGTAATCTCTGCATCCGGGTATTTTTCTTGCGCTATTTTAAGCGTATAATCCATCGCTGTTCTTGTTTTAGACCCTACTTTAGAGCCTGATAATAATGCGATTTTCATCATGACGCCTCCTTATTTCTCTGTTGTGTATTTCTTAATCGCCGGCATTATTTCCGTGGCAATTAACTCAATATTTTTCATTATTTTATCAAACGGTACGCCACCAAAATCGATTTGCGCCATGAACCGTTGTTGACCGTATAATTCATACTGATAAAGCATTTTCTCAATAATTTGCTGCGGGCTACCGATCATTAACGCATCACGCGTATCTGTCGCCTGTGCGAATTGCTGCTTTGGATAGCCACCGCCTCTTAACGCCATCATACCTGTGTCGATATGTGGATAAAATTCACGCAGTGCATCCTGAGAATTTTCAGCTGTATAGAATAAGCTCGTCGTCGCGATGGGTAGGACTGCCGGATCAAAACCACTGCGTTGCGCCGCCTCACGATAGGCATCCACTGCCACCTTAAAGTTGACCGCAGGACCACCCAATGTTGTCAGCATCATCGGAATCCCTGCATATCCCGCCTTAATCGCACTTGCAGGTGGTCCACCGACCGCACGCCATATTGGTAAATGACCGTTTTGTGGCTGTGGTAAAATTTGCGCATTATTCAAAGGAGCACGAAACTGTCCTTGCCACGTTACGCTGTCCTCATCATTAATCTTCATCAGCAGCTCTAACTTCTCTTCAAATAATTCCTCATAATCATGGACATCATAACCAAGCAAGCTATAAGCCCCAACTCGTGAGCCACGCCCCGCAACTATTTCCGCCCGACCTTTTGAAATTAAATCCAGTGTCGCAAAATCTTCATAGATACGCACAGGATCCGATACACTTAACACGGTAGCTGAACTCGCAATTTTAATATTTTTTGTCGCCTGGGCAATCGCGGCTAAAATGACCGTGTGTGCTTGTGTTGTAAAATGCGTTTGATGGCTTTCACCAACTGCAAAAACATCCAATCCCGCTTCATCCGCCAGCTTACTCGCCTCTATTAACTCCTGAATGCGTTGCTCAGCACTAATTTTACTTCCTGTGAAAGGGTTTAGTAAGTGATCCCCAATCGAATATAAACCAAATTCCATCCCTTTAGTCGTATCAATACGGTATTTCTCCATAATGACTCTCCCCTTTTCTATAAAACTAAGTAGGTACTAACTCGGCTACTTCCTATACACTACAAAAATTAACCAGTGGCGGTCATAATACGGCCCATGGCGAGCATAAACCTACTCATGACGGTCATAACGCGACTCATGGCGAGCATAAACCTACTCATGACGGTCATAAATAGGATGCTCGTAGATATTTGTCTCTCTTGATTAAGACCTTAGTCAATCGGTTGTAATTTCGCTTCAATCTCCGCACGTCTACCTTCTAAAAATGGCGGTAAATCTAATTTTGTCCCTAACGCTTCAACAGTGGAGTCCTTTGTAAAACCAGGTCCATCTGTCGCAATTTCAAATAAAATACCGTTCGCATCGCGGAAGTATAAGCTTTGGAAATAAAAGCGATCAATCACCCCTGATGAATCAAAGCCGCGCTCCTTCACAACTCCGTCCCAATAACGTAATTCTTCCTCATTTTTCACACGTATGGCTAAGTGATGAATGCTGCCTCGTCCCGGTTTTTCACTTGGTCCCTCAAGCTGCTTCAAAACGATTTCACCAAATGCTTGCCCTTCAACAGATTGATAGATCGCTTCCTCTTCAAAATAGGCCACTTCTGCATAACCAAATAGATCTCGCAACGTTTTAGCTGTTCGTTCCAAATGACGCACAGTGATTTCCGTTGGCCCCATCCCTAAAATACGATGCGCTTGCTCGACGCTTGAACCTTCCCAAGTCGCCCAAAAGTCAGGTGTTTCCCCACCATTATTGTTCAATAAAATCAGCCGTAAGCCTTCTGAATCCTCAAATGGTAATGCCTCTCTACCTGCATACGTTGTAATCTCCCCGTGCATCACATCTAATTGCTCAAAGCGCTGTTTCCAATACGTTAAACTCTCGAGTGATGGCACAAGTAAGCCGATTTGGGTAATGGCATTTGTACCACGAACCGTTCTTCCTGCATTCGTCATTTCAAAAAAGGATAACTCTGTTCCCGGGCTTCCTGTTAAATCTCCATAAAATAAGTGGTACATTGATGGACTATCCTGGTTCACCGTTTTTTTCACACGGCGTAAGCCTAATATCTCTCTATAAAAGTGGTTATTCGTCCCTGCATTTTTTGTGATCATTGAAATATGGTGGTGTCCTGGTATTTTGTACATGATTATTCCTCCTTGGATTTTTAATTGATTAGTCAAGTGATGGCGTAAAAAAATCACTCGGGTGGTAATTCTTTTTTCAAACTATGTTTATGGATACGTGTCATCAATGTATAAAGTGTTTTCTCTTCATCCCTTGTTAATACATCTTCAAAAAATGAAGTTTGAAATGCTAGTTGAGCTGGCATAGCTTCATCTAAAATAATCTCAGCCTTGTTCGTAAGACTAATCATTTTTGTTTTCCAATCCTGCTTACGGACGATATAGCCTTCTTTTTCAAGTCGAGCAAGCATGCGGGATATTCCACCTTGCGTCACGATCACTTTGTCAGCTAATTCACTTTGTGTAAGGGGTTGGTATGTTTGAATTTGTACAAGTACGTCAAATTGGGCAGTTGTTAAATCAAACCGCTTTAAAAAGTCGTTTGACAGCTGGTTACTTTGATTCGTAAAACGCATTAAGCGTAACCAAATGAGCGAGCCAATCGTATGATTCTGCACCTTGTTTCGCCTCCTTGTTGTTAACCTTATTATCACTTTACCACGCAAGTGATAGAGTTGCAAGAATTAAATCTAGAATTCAAGGTTTTATTTAAATGAAATAAAAAATCTTTATAATTCACTACGATGCTTAAAGAGGGATTGGACTACATCCTTTCACTTAGTCGGCATAGATTGAATAACTTATTCTCTCCGCCTTTTAAAAGTGACAGCTACTACTGCTTTTCTACCCCTATAATGATAAAATATGATTAAGTGAATGTGTTAAATCGGAGGTATATTTTGGGGACTGGCTTAATTTTTATATGCATAATAATAGTGGCTTCTATACTACAATCAAGTACAGGCTTTGGTTTTTCTATCATGGCGACACCATTTTTACTTATGTTATTCCTACCACAGGAAGCTATACAAATAAATATTATTTTGTCGTTACTCATCTCTCTATTATTAATTTTTAAAATTCGAAACGACATTGATTTTGTGTTATTAAAAAGATTTATTATAGGCAGTATGATTGGTGTGCCATTAGGGATTTTCATTTTTATGTCTATGAATATAAATGCTTTAAAGTTAGGCATCGGCATACTTCTTTTACTATTGACTCTGCTGTTAATAGCCAATGTGAAAATCAAATCAACGCCAGTCCGAGATTTCATAGTCGGAGGGATTTCGGGTATTTTAACAACAAGCATCGGTATGCCAGGCCCTCCCTTATTACTTTATTTTACTGGGACGGATACCGAAAAAGGGAAGTTACGTGCAACTACGTTAGCTTTTTATCTCTTTATTTATTTCGTCAGTCTACTAACACAAATTATATTTACTGGGACTAACAAAATCATATGGCAATCCAGCTTCTATGCCATTCCACTTGTATTTCTTGGTTTGTTTATAGGGCAAATTATTTTCAAATGGTTGAACCAACGGATTTTCAGAGTACTTACATATATTCTTTTGATTTGTACAGGGATTTTTCTGTTAAGTGAAAGCTTCGGATAACAGATGCTATATATCCACATAAGAAGTATGTCGAAGAACCACAATTCATTATTGAATCAAATAAAAAACCGCCTAACAAGGAATAGCTTCCCTTGCTAGGCGATTCGAATAACTACAACAAACCTAATTTCTTCAAATACTCTCGTGCTACTTCTAATGCTTTTTCGCCCTCGACATTTACCTGATAATTTAATTCGCGCATATCAGCATCTGTTATTTGACCAGCTAATTGGTTGAGTGCTTGTGCGATTTCAGGATATTGTTGCAACGTTTCCTTCCTTAGTAAAGGTGCGCCCTGATAAGGTGGGAATAGCTGTCGATCATCCTCCAAAACAACCAATTGATACTGGCGGATTTCGCTATCTGTTGAATAGGCGTCCAGTACTTGTATATCACCACTCGCTATGGCCTGATAGCGCAGCTTTGGCTCCATTGTCGCAACGTTCGAAAAGTGAATATCATAAAGCTTTTGAATGCCAAGATAGCCATCCTCACGATCATTGAATTCCAATGTAAATCCAGCTTTTATCGTTTTTTGAATGGCTTGTAAATCTGAAATAGTTGTTAATTGATATGTATCAGCGATTTCTTTTGAAACAGCCAATGCATAGGTATTGTTGTATTGCATAGGACCAAGCATCGTCATACCAAATTCCTCCAACATCCCCGCTTGCGCCTGCTCATAGACATCCTCCGCGTCATTATTAATCGCTTGTTCTTTTAAAAACTCGGAAATGGCTGTCCCTGTAAATTCCGGGTAGATATCAATATCTCCTGATTTCAGTGCGTTGAATACAAAGGTTGTCTTGCCAAAACCAGGCTCTAATCGAACCTCCAATTCCGTCTCGTTTTCAATCAATAACTTGTACATATTTATCAATATTTCAGGCTCTGCTCCCAATTTTCCCGCTATCACAATTTCTTCTTTTCCCCCGCTATTGAAAAGGGGAAGAAGAATAATGAGTAACGCCGTAGCACTCACTGCCCCCAATACAGTGATCGTTTTTCTAAAGGACAGTGACTCTAATTTCTTCAATAAGAAATCGAATAGCAATGCCAATAACGCTGCAGGTATTGCCCCTAATACAATAAGCGCTGGATTATTACGGTCGATTCCGAGTAAAATGATATCCCCTAATCCCCCTGCCCCAATTAGCGCAGCCAATGTTGCAGTTCCAACAATCAATACCATCGCCGTACGAATCCCAGCCATCATCACAGGCATGGCGAGGGGTAATTCTACTTTCACTAACCTTTTATACGCATTCATCCCCATCGCTGTAGCTGCTTCTTTCAAAGATGAATCCACTTCATTGATGCCTGTATATGTATTTCGTAAAATCGGTAATAAGGCATAAGCCACTAATGCAATAATGGCAGGTACTTTTCCTATACCAAATAACGGAATGAGTAAACCGAGCAACGCCAATGACGGTATTGTCTGCAGCACAGCACTAATCCCGATAATACTTTCCGCTATTTTCTTCTGGTTGGTCAAATAAATGCCAATAGGGATTGCAATGACTACCGCAAAAAAGAGTGCAATAAAAGAAATTTGAATATGTTCAAGTAAAGAGGCTAACAGTTGCCCTTTTCGTTCAGTAAAAGCAGTTAATAAGTTAGTCATGACTATCACCTCTTACCACAGAGTCATTGGCTAAAAACTGAATGACTGATTCCCTAGTAATCATCCCTACTACCGCATTTTCTTCAAGTACAGTTAAACAATCATGCTGAGCCAACTTACTTAATATACTTTGTAATGAATCATGACCAGACACACTCTGCTGAAGATTACCTTCCTTCATTACAGCAGGTCGTATCACCTGCTGAATATCAAAATCCTTGGTCAATCCCATAAATTCACGAACAAAATCATTCGCCGGATGTTGGATAATTTCCTGGGGCGTGCCTAATTGAACAATTTCCCCGTCCTTCATCACACAGATTCGATCGCCTAATTTCAAAGCCTCTTGCATATCATGCGACACAAAAACAATCGTTTTACGAATCGTTCGTTGCAATTCGAGTAAGTCATCTTGTAATTTCGCCCGGCTAATTGGGTCAAGAGCACTGAATGGCTCATCCATTAAAATAACTTCAGGATCTGCTGCTAATGCACGAATAACACCGACCCTTTGTTGTTCTCCACCTGAAAGCTCTTTCGGTTTTCGATGACGGTAGATGTCTGCATCCAGTCCGACCATATTCAACAGCTCACGCACTCGATGCTGAATTTGCTCAGGCTTCCACTTTTTCAATTCTGGCACGATGGCAATATTCTCTTCAATTGTCATATGCGGAAAAAGCGCAATTTGCTGCAGCACATAGCCAATATTCCAGCGAAGCTCATGCAAGTTATAGTCGCTTATTCTTTTCCCTTCAATTGTAATCGTTCCATCTGTTAAATGGATTAGCCGATTTATCATTTTAAGCAGAGTCGTTTTTCCACAGCCACTTGGCCCAATAATAACAAAGAACTCCCCTTTGCCAATTTCCAAATTCAACGACTTCACTGCAAGCCGACCGTTATCATACCGCTTGGAAACATTGTCAAATCGAATCATCGCATTCCCTCCTTTTAAATGAATTTCCATTCGTATAACTCCGGTAATTATTTCTTCTTATTTTATCATGTGTGGTGAAAATTCTCGGGCATTGTGCTTGTCCAGATAATCATCCCACATTGAATGCGAAAAAGCCCCTTGATTCATCACTAATCAAGAGACCTTTCCAATTTCCAGGGATACCTAATGAGCGCCTAGCACATGACAATAATTGTAGAAGGTGTCGTTTGAGCTGGGATACTTCTGGTCGTCGCACCATAAACAACAATTAAATTGCGGTTGGCAATACTGCCTGTAAAGGCTTGCCCATTCTCCAATAGAATCCTAGTATACGGTGATATATTTAATCTTAATGTACCGTCTCTACTTTCCAATTGGCGATTAAAATAGTCTACTTTGACGCTTTGATAAGCCGTGTCTCTCGCCATAACGAGTGCTCGAAATTGTGGAGGATAGATGAGAGGGACAGGCGCGTCAGCATCATAAAAACCAGTCACCCTATCCCCCAACTCCATCATGACATGATCTACAAAGTAAGTCGTGGGTGCTACGACGAAATTGACCGATGCTCCATACCCGTCATCTACGGAGAACAGTTTATAACAACCTGCTTCATTATTTTGCCCGACTGAAAAATCATCAATCATCGTGACAACGCCGTTAAAAGCTTGAAAATTTTTCATTCCTTTACCTCCGTAACGAATCAAACTGATATCCATATAGACTATGCTATCTTCGTACGGCTTGTTAATTTCTTGGTACCCCTTACTATGAATTAGTGGTGATGATGATGCCCCGATGATTCAGCTTTTACCGTACACAATATTGAATTGTCATGCTGATGTGCAGCCGTTTCTAGTTGGATCGTCACATGCTGAATATTTTTATGTTCAAGATCATGTTCAATTTTACGCAGTAAGAATTCGCTTTCGGCAATTGTCATTTGATCATCGACAACGATATGGCAAGATAACGCATTTAAACCACTCGTAATTGACCAAATATGTAAATCGTGAATACCTTTTACGCCTGGTGTTTGTTGAATCGTTTGAATTACTTCGTCCATGTCTACATTTTGCGGTGTACCTTCCATTAGCACATGTAGTCCAGACTTTGTCACATAATAACCACTGCGTAAAACAAGTGCAGCAACAATGACACTCGCCAACGGATCCGCCCAGCCCCAGTCAAAGAACATCATGAGCAGTGCGGCAATTATGGCTCCAACTGAACCTAGCATATCGCTAATGACGTGTAGATATGCCCCTCGCATATTCAGGTTATCTTCCACATCCCCACCACGCATCATAATCCACGCAACCAAAATATTGACAGCTAAACCAATACTACTGACGATTAACATCCCTGTTGTCGCTACTTCAGGGGGATTGGAAAATCGTTGGATCGCTTCATAAAAAATGAACAAGGCAATGAATATTAACGTCACACCATTTAAGACAGCTGCTAATATTTCAAATCGTTTATAGCCGAATGTCTTACTTTGACTCGCTACCTTCGCACCATATGTAAAAGCAAGCAAAGCAATCCCTAGTGATACAGCATCACTTAACATATGCCCTGCATCTGATAAGAGGGCCAAGCTATTTGTTACAAAACCACCAATGACCTCGACAATCATATAACTGGTGATGATGAAAAATGAGATGAGCAATACTTTTTTGTTGGCGCCATGTGTATGATCATGGTCGTGCCCCATGCTAATCCCTCCCCTCTAGTTATGCGCCGCGTGCTCAATAGCTTGTGTAAGCAAATTCATCACGTGATCGTCATCTTTTGAATAATAAATCGTCGTGCCCTCTCTTCTGAACTTCACCAATCGTAAATTTTTTAAGAAGCGCAATTGATGAGAGACGGCAGACTGGCCCAAATTTAAAGCTTCTGCTATATCGTTAACGGAGTGCTCTTCCGCACATAATAAGTTTAAAATACGTATTCTTGTTGGATCACTTAGCGCCTTAAATGTTTGAGACACCACAAATAGTGTTTCTTCGTCTAAATGGGATTCATGATGGATGATTGTTTCTCCTTGCTTCATTTACTGTTTCACCCCCAAATACCAATATATGAACATATACTCATATATATATTAATATAGCATGTATAGAGTGGATGTCAACTGGGGGGCTCTATGAACTAAGAAGGGCTGTCCAGAAAATCAGTTTTCACTGACTTGCTGAACAGCCCTTTTCCTTGCTTACTGTTAGAAATTAATTGGAACGCTAGTTGTTCCGAATAGTTTAGGCACTTTATCTTCGGATGCGAAGGCTTGATTACCTGCAACCCCACTCAAAATTACTACAAGTAAAAGAATAGATAAAAATTTCTTCATTATAAATCCTCCCAATTTTTTATTTTCCTGAAAATACTCTCATACTTATTTGCTTCTTGATAGCACATCGATGATAGTTTGTATTTTCGATTACTAAAATGCCATTCGGCAAGTACTAAATAGTATTTGTGAACATACCTATAATCCTGTATAGCTATGAAATATTTAATTGCCTCTTCAGTAATTTCTTCGGATAAACCTTGTTCACTATGAAGTGATTTAAAAATTTTAAAATGATGGTGATATGATGTGAAGTTATTATCTTTTAACTGTAAAAGTAATGAAATTCCCTTATCACACCAATCATTGACAAACTCCCGTTCGTTCATTTTTGAATACTCAATCACTAAGCAATATATCGAAATAACTGGATCCCCTTCATAAGTTTTGTAGTCAATGCTTTGTTTATAGTAAGAAATTGCATCCTCATTATTGCCCATTATACTAGATAACGCCCCTAGGTTATGGTAAACGATTCCTTTTTCGTGACGTAAATTAAACTCATCGCATATTTGCATTGCCTTAAAGTAGGAGTCGTACGCATCTTGAAATTGTTCACTCTTCTTCTGAGTAATCCCAATAAGAATATAACATTCCAACACTCTTTTCATTAAAAATTTTTCTCTAAAATAATCAAGGGCTCTTCTTGTATATTCAATTGAGACGAAAATACGACTGTCTGCTGTGTAAACCACCCCTACCATATAATTCAATTCTGCTAATTCCCAAGCCTCTAATGAAATAGCATCAACTAATAATAACACGTCTTCTAAATATTCAATCGATTTATTGCGACTTTCTGTAGAATAATAGTACATCGCCTTATTTAATTTAAATAAATAGCTTTGCCGTGGATTAAAGTCTTTACTAAGTTCTTCAAGATCAGCAATTTCTTTTTTTAGTTCCTCTGAATTTTTCCCCGTCATAATCCGAAACCTTAACATAATTAGAAGATACGTATAGTAAAGGGTTTGATTTTCAAATAATGGACTATGCTGTTCTAAATACTCCAGCTTTTGTTTAGTAAAATTTCCGTCCCGATTTGTAATCACTTCTTTGTAAGTAGCCTCTAACATTTTCTCAAAATCAATTTCAGTTTGCTGATCATTCTTTTGTAACTTCGATGAATCTATGCCTAATCGATTGAATAATAGACCAATGATGTCCTCACTAGGGAAAATTAAATTCCGTTCAATTTTAGATAGATAAGAAGGCGTGCAGATTCCTTTTGCTAGTACTAATTGCTTCATGTCTTGTCTAATTCGTTCTGCCCTTATTAAATGACCAACTTTCATTAGTAAATCCCTCTCTTTTATAGCATAGTACATATGTAATGCTAATCATACCATTTTAATGTGAGAAATTAATTTCGAAACCACTAAAATAATGCTTGTTTTAGAAAAAAATGTCCCAACCTAAATAAATATAACTCTAGCTTTAGGCGTGGTATGTTTATAATTGATAAGAAAAAAGAATCACTCGCGTGCGAATTGAATGTACATATTTTACGAAAACCTACGAGGATAGAGAGTAGATAAAAGTACTAGTTGATGTAGCGTTAATGAAATGCGGGTTGGGTATTATAAAGTGATTTCTAATGTGTTAAATCGTATATGAATTCTTTCGAAGGGAGTGAGAATGTACCCATGGAGACAGCAAACGAGCAATTAAATTTTGATTGTAGAGATATGCAATTACATCAAATGAAAATCGAACTAGTGGAGTTTCTTCAAAAGATGCAATCCAATGGTTTTCTTAAAACAGTGGAATTCCGGGACATTCCAAATGACATTAGACAAATTTATAATTGCCAGCAATGATGATGTACGTCATCGCAATTTTCTACCTGCTCTATTTTAGGCTCGATTTAAATAAAAAGGATTCGTTGCTTATAGCAGTCGAATCCTTTTGCATATGGTGTACAAAATTGTATGTAGAAACTCTTTATTTACTAACAAATTTCACAAGATCACGGGACTCGGCTTTCTTTTTTCATATTTATACACATGTTTAAATCCGCAACTCTTTGCCAATAAAACAGCTTCCTCAAGATGACTCCCCACTGTAGTGGCAGCGTGGGAATCAGAACCTATCGTTAGTAGTTCTCCGCCTAAATCTCTATATAGCTGAAGTATTTCAATCGAAGGCAGTGGTGCATTTAACGTAGTCCTCCATCCTGAAGTATTGATTTCTACTCCAATGTTGCGCTCAATTGCTGTTTCTAAAATCGCTGCCACTATATCCTTATATTCCTCAAATACATAATGACCATAAAGAGGAAATGCATAACGTTTTAGTAGATCCAAGTGGGCGATGATATCTATGTCTGCATGACGAACCATATTCAAAACTTCTAGAAAATAGTTTGTGTAGGCTACCTTTTCTCCGTGGTTTTCAAGATATATTCTTAACTTTTGTTCATTTAGATTATGAATTGACCCTAAAATAAAATCTAAATTCAATGGTGCCAAACTTGCGGCATATTGATCTTTGAGCAGATGTGGTTCACAAAGTTCAATTCCAGCTTTAATGATTAACTGATTGTTAAATAGTGCTCGGCACTCAGCAATCTCTTTCAAGTAGTCTTTAAATACAATATGCCCATATGTTGGTGCGACTGGATTAACGGAATAATGTTCGGTAAAACAGACTTCTTTGATCCCTTTGTCAACTGCGGTGTTGCAGACATCGACCATTGTAGCAGTCGAATCAAAAGAATGATTTGTATGGTGATGATAATCAAGTAAATACTTCATAATCTTTATTCACTCCTTCTGAAATTTGTTCATTACAACGAAAAGAGTCAGCCCCCTGCATTTTCACAGTGTTGACTGACCTACTTTTCTAGTTATTTAAAATATGTTTGTGCAACCTCGACAATATCAGATGCAGTTAACTGATAGTATTCTTTCAAATACTCTGTAAGTCCGACTTGGCCGAATTGCTCACGCACTCCCATCCGTTTAACTGGGACTGGGTAATTTTCAGATAAAGCCTCGGCAACAGCACTGCCTAGTCCACCAATCACATTATGATTTTCAATCGTAATAATTTTACCTGTTTGTTTTGCCGCCTGAACTAGTAAATCCGTATCAATTGGTTTAATCGAATACATATCAATAACCATCGTATCAATACCTTGCTCCTGCAATTCTGTAGCAGCTTTTAGCGCCTCTGCTACCATCAGGCCTGATGCTACAAGTGTAACATCTTTGCCGTCACGTAACACTTTCCCTTTACCTTTCGGGAATGTTTCACCTTCCTCATACAGTTTCACCGCATTTTTGCGGATTGTTCGAATATAATGTACGCCGTATTCTTCATAAGACTGTTTTAAAAGCGCTTTAAGCATTGTGCTATCACTTGCCTCATATACGGTCGCATTTGGAATGAGGCGAACCAAACCTAGATCTTCGAACGACATATGTGTCCCACCGTTATGTTCCGCAGTGACTCCTGCATCTGACCCAAGAATCTTGACATTCAGTTGGGCATAACCACAAGAAACAAAGAGTTGGTCAAATGCTCTTCTTGTCGCAAACTGAGCGAATGTATGAACGAATGGAATTCGACCTGTTAATGCTAGACCAGCGGCAACACCCATCATATTCGCTTCCATAATCCCAATATTGACAAGTTGATTTGGGATTTGCTCTTGGATTTTATTTGTACTAATCGAGCTCATTAAGTCTGCCTCTAGCGCGATTACTTTTGCATCCGACAATGCTAGTTCTAAAAGTGTTTCTGCATACGCTTGTCGCATTTCCATTTGATCTGTTTCAAGCAATAGTTCTGTCTGAGTCATGAGAATACCCCCTCTTGTGACAACTTATCCTCTAGTTGAGCGATTGCTTCTTCAATTGCTGCTAAATCATCCTCGTTCGGTCGCACATGATGGTTATCCATCTTTTCCTCAAGGAATGGAACGCCTTGCGCTTTCACCGTATCTAAAATGATTGCCACAGGCTTATCATGTTGTTGCTTCCCTTTCAAAATCGCTTCACGGATTGCATTCAAATCACGTCCGTCAACGTGAGTAGCTTCAAAGCCAAATGCACGGAACTTTTCTGCAAAATCAAATGGATTACAGATATCTACAGTCAGTCCGTCTAACTGCTTTTTATTATCATCCACTAAAACAACAAACTTGGATAACTGATTGTGGGCAGCAAACTGGATTGCTTCCCAACATTGCCCTTCATTTAATTCACCATCACCAACAATTGTGTAAGTATAGGAATTTTTGTTGGCAAGTTTGTTTGAAAAGGCTACCCCCGCAGCAACGGAAATACCTTGCCCTAGTGAGCCTGTCGTCATTTCTACCCCAGGTGTCTTATTACGGTCTGGATGGGACGGAAGATTCGTTCCATTTTTATTCAACGTATAGAGCCAATCACGATCGAAGAATCCCTTCACCGCGAGTGCTGCATACAATGCTGGTCCCCCGTGCCCTTTCGATAAAATAAAGTAATCACGCTCTGGATCATCGGGCTGATTTGGATTAACATTCAACACATCTCCATAGAGTACCGCAAGGGCTTCCACGATAGAAAGACTGCCCCCATAATGACCGAATCCCAAATGATGAAGCTCTTTTAATGTCCATAATCTGATCTGATCCCTAAAATGAGTTAGCTCTGCTATGTTAGTCATATGATTACTCCTTATGCTGAGACATCCGCCCCAGAAACTTGTTTATTTTTACGAACAATACTCCAAATGACTGGAATTAGTACCGCGATAATTACGATGATTGTTAAACCAGTTGCTCCAAAGTATTTTGCAGCATTCCCCAATAAAATTCCAGATGCCGCAAAGTCAGCGTCAGAGAACGTTGCATTCGCAAAGCCTAAGTCTCCAAGAACAGGCATTAGGAATACTGGTAGGAATGTGATTAACAAGCCATTGGCAAAGGCACCGATTGTTGCACCACGTACCCCACCAGTTGCATTACCAAATACTCCAGCCGTTGCCCCCGTAAAGAAGTGTGGCACGACACCTGGTAAAATTATGATTCCGCCAAAGGCCCCGAGTGCAAACATTCCGACAATTCCGCCTAAAAAACTAGAGAAGAACCCAATTAACACAGCGTTCGGCGCATACGGAAATACAATTGGGCAATCCAGTGCAGGCTTCGCATTTGGCACAAGCTTCGTAGAGATTCCTTTAAATGCAGGAACAATTTCAGCCAATACAAGACGAACACCTGATAATATGATGAACACACCAGCCGCAAATGTAACAGCCTGAATAACCGAGTAAACAATGAAATGAGTACCGCCACTTAATTCACTTTCGATAAAGCTTGCCCCTGTAAATAAAGCTACAATTACATACAATAATGTCATTGTTAGTGCAATACTTACTGAACTATCTCGCAAAAATGCTAATCCTTTCGGGAAATTAATCTCTTCCGTTGATTTCGATTTTTTTCCAACAGCTTTCCCAATCACACCGGCTAAAGCATAACCAAGTGTACTGAAATGACCAAATGCAACTTGGTCCGTGCCCGTGATTTTCTTCATAAAAGGTTGCGCAATTGCAGGGAAGATGGCCATAATTAGCCCCAGTGCAAGCGAACCAATCAATACAAGCATAGTCCCCTCTAAACCACCCACCATCAGAATAACTGCAATCATACAAGCCATATAAAGTGTGTGGTGACCCGTTAAAAAGATATATTTCAAGTTTGTGAATCTAGCAATTAAAATATTCGCCAACATCCCAAAAAACATAATTAAAGCAGTGGTTGATCCGAATTCCGTAAGCGCCATTGCAACAATCGCTTCGTTATTTGGTACTACACCATTTACATTAAAGGCATGTTCAAACATCTTGCCGAATGGCTCCAATGAACCTACGAGAATCCCAGCACCCGCAGCGATAACAATAAATCCTAAAAATGATTTTGTCGTTCCTTTAATCACTTCACTCGCAGGCTTCTTCTGAATCATTAGTCCAACAAAAGCGATCAAAGCGATTAACACAGCAGGCTGGCTTAAAACATCCATGAACAATCTTAATACTTCATTAATCATTCCGCTCAACTCCTCTTATAGTTTTCCTAATTCCGCTAATTTCAACTTCAATTGCTCTACCAATTCAACCCGATCAATAATACTATTTAGAACAACAGTCTTCTCTTTCAAGCCCAATGCGCCTTCAGCAATATCTCTTCCCATTACAAAGAAATCGGCCATATCAGGCGTAACTGAGCTTAAATCGATATGTTCAACAGAAATCCCAGCGACTCCAAGATCATTTAACACCTCCTGAATATTCATTGATAACATAAAGCTACTTCCTAATCCTGATCCACACACTGCTAGTATTTTCATTTTCTTCTCCTCCTATAATTGGGTAGTTTTTAATTCTATTTCTAAACAACTAATTTCATTACTTCACCTATTGAATCGAGTACTCCTCTACCAAACAAAGAATATCCTGCGTTGTCTCCGCCTCCTTTAAGAGCTTCAATTTATCTGGATTACTTAGCAACCTCGTTAATTGTGCCAATGCTTTCAAGTGTGTTTGATTGTCAATTGCCGATAAGCAAATGAATATTTCCACTTGATTGGCTTCACTATTTAATAAATGTGTAGCTTTTTTTAATTTGAGCAAGCTCATTCCTAATTTGTTAACGCCGAATTCTGGGCGTGCATGAGGAATTGCGACTTGCTCACCGATGATAATGTACGGCCCAAGTTTTTCAACATTCTCAATCATGACATCGATATATTGTTGTGTAATCGAATCATTTATAAGTAACGGTTCCGCTACTTTAGAAATTGCCTCTTTCCAGTCAGCACAGGCATCTACAAATTGAATATTTTCTTCGATTAATAAATCTTTTAACACTGGTTGATTCCTCCTTGAAACCGAGGCATTACTTTGAAACAAAGCCCGTTGCAATGCGCTCTTTAATAATTCTGGTTGCTTGATATCGGCATATTGACGGATAATCTTCAATAATTCATCTGAAGTTGGCGAATGATAGGATCGTTGAAATGCAGCCTCTTTGACCGTATGAACAAGTTCCTTTTTTTCCATTTCACTCATAATCGGTCTAATCATATATAGCGGTTTTTTTGTTTTTAATAAAACCGTGGAAAATACAAGATCATACTCTGCTTCAGCGAGTTGTTGAAATTCATAAGATGACAATGATGAAGTCCACTGAAATTGCGGGAAAAGCGATTTCAATTGATTTTCCAACATTAGACTTGAGCTAATTCCATTTGGACAAACAATTAGTGCTCTGAATACCTTGTTGTGGTTCTCATTTTCTTGTTTAAGTAACCCACCAAAATGAAGGGTTAGGAAACCAATTTCGTCCTCCGGAATGGTAATATTCAATATTTCTTCAATCGGTTTTAATATTTCAGTCACTACGGTAAACAAGTCCTGATGCTCTTCTTTAATCTCAACTAATAAAGAATTCGTAATGGGTATTTTAAAGAGCATTCGATAATAAGCTGGCTTAAAGTGTAAATATAACGTTTCAACTGCCTTGCTTTTGTCGGCCAACTGAATATATGCGTAACGTTCAAAGCCCTCAATAATTTGCTCCGTAATCGCAAGCAATGCATCTGTACCTTTGGGGTTAACTTCACCCTGACATATACCAAGTAATTGAATCGTAAGAAAAGCAATTTCTTCTGGTCGGGTTGTATATCCTAACCGTTCCTGAATGCGCGTAGAAATTTCAAAGGCTTGTTTCTTTTCTAAATAAGTCACCGTGTCTGGGTAAATGAGTACCCATTTCATTTGTTGCTGGCGAATATGGAGCATTTGCAGTAAATAGATGAATTCTACCAAGCGCTCTTCGATGAACTTGAGTGAATAATGCTGTTCAAGCTCCTTCAATACCTGTTGGTAAATATCAAACTGATTTTCAAACCGTTGTTCATGAAAAATGAACGTCAGTTTCTCGTGTGCATACGGCTTCGTCTTTAACGCCGAAATTGCTTTGAGTATCAAATTCCGCTTATCTTCTTCTGACCCTTTTAAATGATAGCCTCGTTCTCGCGTATAACCGACCTCCACGCGAAAATCTGTACTAAACTGATTGACTCGTTTCACGTCAGCACTTACGGTGTTTTTGCTAATACCGAAAAAGTCTTGAAAATGAAAATTAGAAAGTGGCTCGCGCCTGATAAATGTATATAATAAAATAATGATTACTCGTTCTTCTTGGTCGAAAGAAAATTGTTTAGCCACAAATTCTGCACCATGATTCTTCCAATCATTAATAACTTCTAAGGGTATCCGAATACGATCATTCGAAATTTGAACCGGCGGTAATTTCTTATCGATTAGAAAATCATTAATTTTATCAATATCATATTGAAACTGACGTGTAGACAAATTCAATTTATTTATAAACCAAGGAAGTTGTACTGGCTGTAACTGCATTAATTGGTGAAATGTATTAGAGCTTCTACTTTCCAACATGTTTAGTGCCTCCTCTGTTTAGACTATAATTGAAATCGCTTTCAATTAGAATGTAATTTGGTCACAAAAGTTGTCTGAGTTTTCAATCCGCATTGGTACGCATACTTTTCCGTACTTTAAAGTTCTAGAAACTTTCCTAACTATGAAAGCAGTAATACAAAGAATATATGTAGCGCTACCATCTCATTATTTCCAGGTTTATTAGGTCACCAAATCAAACGAAAAGAACGTTTTCAAAAAGAGATAGACGTTGTGTTCGCCAAATTCTTCTCAATTAGCCAGTAGACAAAGTTTTCGATTTTAAGGTGGAAGAAAAGTAAAAGACATCAACCACTCAAACTTTTTGAGTGATTGATGTCTTTTTCATTATACAGGGTGACGATGACAGTCACTTAATATTTGAGCCAGGCTTTTTCATAAATAAAGACAGTACAATATTAATCACCGCTAATGCTAAACTGATTGTAAAGACCAATGATGATCCCGAAGCCGCGGCTTGCGCTGGCTCATTCGCAACAGTTTCTAGGTAACTATTTTGTTTTGCAGTTAAGAGTGACACCATTACTGCGATACCAACGGCACCAGCTACTTGCTGAATCGTTTGAGTGATAGCGATTCCATCTGGATAGAACCTTCTTGGCAGAGAATTCAGCGTGTTTGTTTGGACAGAAGCGAGCACCGCCCCTACACCTAACATCATAATAACAAAGGATAATACAATCACCCATAAAGCTGTGTCTGTACCAAATTGTGCATACATTACGTAACCAATGGCCACCAAAATTGTGCCAGGTGTAATCACTGCTTTCGGACCATACCTGTCAAATAAACGACCAATAATTGGTGCTAATATACAGTTCAACAAGCTACCTGGTAGTAGGATGAGTCCTGTTGTAAAAGCGGCAATGACTAATGCCATTTGCATATACATTGGCAAAATAACGAGCATCGACAACATATTAAAGAACGTTATGAAGCTCATAATGACGCCAATAACAAAAAGCGGGTAGCGGAATGCTCGTAAATTCAGCATAGGATCTTCCATTTTCATTTGTCGAATCGCAAAAATGATGAGTGCTATGAGTCCAACGATAATTGTGCCAAGGACAGTTGTACTGGTCCAGCCAGCGACGCCAGATACACTAAACCCGTAGACAATCCCCCCGAAACCAATGGTCGAAAGAATTACAGATAATGCGTCAATCGATACCTTGCGAATCTCATTGACATTCGGTAAATAAACAAGCCCGAAAATAAGAGAAAACAGCAAGAAAGGTACTGTAACCCAGAAAATCCAATGCCACGATAGTGTATCTAAAATAAGGCCTGCGATTGTTGGACCTAGTGATGGACCAGCCAACATCACTAACCCCATAACCCCCATTGCAGCGCCTCGTTTATTGGGAGGGAAAATTGTAAAAATAACATTTTGTGTTAAAGGTAAACTAATCGCCAGCCCTGCCGCTTGAACGACTCGTCCCGCGAGTAGTACACCAAATACAGGCGCTACTGCCGCTATAATTGTACCGACAAGAATTAGCAATACAGAGGTTATAAACATTTGACGCGTGGAGAACTTTTGCATCAGAATCCCTGTTACGGGAACTAAAATACCCAACGTTAAAAAATAACCTGTCGCTAACCATTGAACCGTTGTAGAATCAATCGTGAAAATTTGACTTAATTCTACAAAGGCGATATTTAATGCCGTTTCACTAAAAAGCCCGACAAAGCCAGCTACTAAAAGAGCCGCCATTATCGGTCCTGTTTTGATTGGTTGTTTCGTTTTTGCTGCCGTATTGGTTTGTGTATTCACTTATTAAAACTCCTTCAATAATTTTGATAGCATATGCGAAATAGTTTTTAGTGGCTCGCTTGCTTTTTGTGTTAAACAAAGCATTATTCCACCTTCGATAGAAGCGGTCATCATAAGTGCTATTGAATAAGCCGCATCTTTTGAAAATCCGTCCGCTACTAACTTTTGAAAATAAATATCTTGCATTTTTTGATACAGCTGAGCGCATGCCATTCGAACTGGATCACTTAGCGAGGCCATTTCGCTAACCATACTGCTAATTGTGTACCCCGTAATCGTTCCTTCTGTTTCAAAATTAACGATTAATTTTGAAACCATTGCATGTGTAGCTTCTTGCGTACTCGGATACCGTTCAAAAATTTCCACGATATCCTCAGTAATCGCTTCATTCAGAGATTGAAGGCAAGCGATTAGTAATTCTTCTTTTCCATTCGAAAAATGATGATAGAGCGCACCTTTTGAAATCCCACATGCTTTAATAATTTCGTTTAGTCCTACGCCTCTATATCCTTTTTGTTGAAAAAGCGTTGTCGCGATGTCGATTATCAGCGATTTTGTATCCATTTCCGTAGCACACCTCCACCATACCAACCGGTCTGTTTATCATAATAGCAAAAAAAATCTCTATAAGTCAACACTTTTTCTTTCTGAAAATACTTGCTTTCATATTTCAGGCATCCTCATCGATGGACTCCCCTCAAGTCTCTCCACTTCTATAAAAATAAAAAGTCCTCAGATCATACGAGATTCGAGGACTTTGTGATTCCCAATGTCATTGAGTCAATTAGTTCGAGTTTAGTGCTGCTACCCTTGTGGAATTCATCAGTTCTTCAGCCGTTGTATCAATTAACGTAAAGGAATCTTTCAACTCTTGAACGCTTGCGGAATGCTCTTCGGCAGTTGCACCAATTTCTTGGATGGAATTATTGTTTTTATTTATTGCAGCAGTGACATTTTCAAGATAGTCGATGATATTGACAGCCGACACTTTGCTTTGGTCCGCCATCCTTCCAATTTCATGCGCAACAACCGAGAAACCTTTCCCGTACTCTCCGGCTCTAGCTGCTTCAATAGATGCATTTAAACCTAAAATCTTTGAGTGGTTGGCGGTATTTTGAATGGACTGGATGACCTGATTGGCCTCCTTGATCAGGTTCATGACAAAGGCTGAATCACTCGAGATTTCATGCGTTTTAGCAGCGATGACATTCGAAACCTCTACCAGCTCTTCTGTCGTATCAATCATTTTCCCAACTGCCTCTGTTAAATACGATGCGATCTTTCTTAAGTTATCTATTTTTTCCGTAGAAGTAGCTGTAATGAGTAAACCGACCACTTGTTGATTTTCTATAATTGGATTCCAGGTAATAATTAAGGGTGGACTTTTTTCATCATCTGTTTTAAATTCTAAACTATTCACCTTACCCGTTTTTAGTGATTCTTCCATAGGCTGGGTCAAAAAACCTTCAATTGGGGTACCGACAGGAATTTCTAACGTATCAAAACTGGCTAATCGCTGGACAAGAAACTTCTCAGTATCTGTTATGTTTACAGTAGTGGGCTCGGTAAACGACATTTGAATAAGTTCTACATTGTTTATAATTTCTTGAAGCTTTTTTGACATGTAATGCACCTTCTTTATTTTTTATTAATAAAAATTGGTTTTCAAAATAAAATACCTTAGTCCACTTCTCTACTTGAGAGGTGAACTAAGTCATTTCTTACAAACTAGATTTATAAAATCCCAGCTATTTTGTTTTCAATCTGTCTGTAATCTGATAGAATTATCATGGTTGTTTTTAAGGGCGTCTTCTGTATGACTGTTAGCGCAGTTATACATTATAGAAGACGTCTTTTTTTTCAGCGGATTGACCTATCCTTTTTGAAAACACGGTGATAATCATCACCTTCCTCAATTAATTACACTCCTACCAAAATACATTTAAGCAAGGTTTTCTACTTCATTATTTACTTCTGGGCTCGTTGCAAGCTTAGCTGGTACAGTTTCTTTAAAGAATAACGTGAAGATAAATGCAAGCACTGCAGCCCCCGCGGCAACAAATAAAGGTGTTTGTATGCCGTACATGTCTGCTAAAGCACCATTTATCATTGGATTTAAGAAGCCGCCGACAAGCTCGCCAATACCGATTGTTAAACCAATTGCAAGACCGGAATATTGTAATGGAACAGATTCAACCGGAATGACTGACATCGACATACCAATGACACCTGAACCAGCCGAACCGATGAATAAAAGAATCATCATTAATGGAATTGAATCCACGAATACGATTGATAAGGGTACAAGAATTAATAACAAACCCGAAAATGCAGAAGCGGGTTTACGCCCCGTTCTCTCTGAAATAGTTGGGATTAAGAACCCAAAGATTGCATAACCAACACCGAAAGAAGCCATTACAAAACTCATTGTTGTACCAGACAAACCTTTTGCCTGTACTAAATAGGTTGGACCGAAAATTTGGAATGCCATAAGTGTTGTCATTACTAAGCTGAAAACAACAATTGATAGCCAAATATTTCGGTGTTTAAGAATATCTTTCACTTTGACTTTTTCAGTGGATTTGACAGCATGCATCGCATGGAATTTCTTTGAATCTGGATTTTTCACTGTTTTCAAGATGAATAAACTTAGAATAATCCCTGGAATAATCGTTAAATAGAATGCCATATGCCAGTCAAACTTTGTGGCTAATGCAACGAGTAATACAGGCGCTAAAATACTACCAAATAAAGCATTACTTGTGTTCATCGTGAAACCTAGGTTAAATCCGCGACGATTTTCCGATGATTCCATTGCTAAAATGGATTGTGTTTGGGGAATCATTGGACCTTCTACGATACCCATTAATAGACGGAGCACAAATAGCATCGCAAATGTTTGTGCAAAACCATGTAATAGCGAAATGATAGAGAATGCAATGACTAAGAATGCAAGCATTGTTTTTTTACTTTTCACTTTATCCGAGATGAATCCGCCCAAAGGACCGGAAATTGACCAAGTTAATGCAAGACCTGCTCCTAGTAAACCTAAATGCGTATAGTTTAATCCAAGGTCTACAGAAATCATTGGAAATAAATAGTTAATCGCCAAACGGTCAAAGAATACGAACCCAATCGTGAAGAAGAAAATGATGACTAACTTATTTTCATAATTCCAAAATTTTTTCTTTTCCATACTCTCAACACCCCTTCAAGTTTATCCTTTTAATCAGGATACTTTTTATCGATTTCTCCGAAGTATAGCGCTTACAATTTTGAACTTCGATTCATTCAATGTCATATGACTTTAGGGATTCCGCAATAATCACTTCCCCCTCATAACCTTGCTCTCGCAATATTTCAGTAGTAAGCTCTTCATCCATTTCCCCATTAAATAAATGAACGAGTAACATCTTTTTATAATTTCCCTGTGCTGCCGTTTTACCGACCTCCTCCAAACTTAAATGCCCTTTCTCCAAATTAGGCTTCAATTTATTAAACATCCCATAATTCGGATCACCTTCTTTTACTTCCGTAAGCATCCCATCCATGACAACAAGATCCGCATTTTTCGAGAATTCAATCAGAGGTTCATTGTACAAAGTGTCTGATGTAATAACCACCGTCTTACCATCAGCCTCAAATTTGTAGGCTACCGTTTTGATTGTATGAGGGACATTCAGCGTGGAAATTTTCACGCCGTCCAGTTCAAATTCCTCTCCGCCGGATACTTCCGTGATCTCCACGTCTTCAATAATCCCTTTTGGACTTGTAAATCCAGCATCAATACGGTATTGAATATCCTCCCCATAAAAATCCATCGCGAAATCATAGAATTTTTTTGTACCCTCTGTGCCGATCAAATTTAATTCGGGTCTTGGTGCATGCGTTGCCCATCCAGCAATTAAAATCGTTAAGAAATCTGTATTATGATCCGCATGATGATGAGTAAATAAAATATTACTCACTTCCGAAGGTTGCACACCCGCTCTTGCCAGTCCATTTGTACACCCAGAGCCACAATCAACGAGGAACTTTTTATCTTTGTATTCAACCAGTGTAGATGACCAAGTTTTTGTATTATAAGTTGACGGAGAGCCTATCCCGACTGTAGTCACTCTAAATCCATCAGGAATTTCTCTTACAGGTGCTACCTTGGGACTGTACGTTTCCGTTTTGTCCGCTGTACCAGCCACTGCTTCTTGTTCATTTGAAATATCTTGACCTGATGCTTCTCCTGTTGTCTTTTCATTGTCACCGCCACAACCAAATAGAAAGAACATCGACAAAACAACCGTGAATACTAAAAGACTCGATTTTTTACCTTCCAATAATATCATCCTCCTCTGAATATTTAGTTATTTACAACTACGTGAACACCCCCTTTCAATAATTACTACGTCAACTAGTTTAGTAGCCAAATAGGCTGTCGAAAAGTATCGACAGCCTAAATGACTCCAAAGAATCGCCGTCCAACATCTGTATATTATTATGACAATTGAATTTTAAACAGTTTCATTCACTTCATTTCAAATGACCTATCGTAAAACTCTTTGCATTTCTATACAGATCTTGGCGAACGATTTCTTTTTCAGATGAGCCTCAACTTCTTACAACGCTTTTTTTCAAAAAGTTACCAATACGCTTGTAAACATCTTTATATTCATCGAGATGCGTAAACTTACCTAAGAAGCCATGCGTAATCCCTTCGTATCGTTTTGTTTCAACGTGTACGCCACATTTTGATAAATTCTCGGCAAATAGTTCACCTTCATCTCGGAATGGATCGTATTCCGCTGTGAGGACGAATGCTGTCGGAAGATTTTCCAATCGATCCTCTCGAATTGGTGAAACAAGCGGATGATCCGTATCCACATTGCCCCGTAAATAAAAGCCGTTCAGTTTAGCTAATTGGGCACTTTCTACGAAATAGCCAGTTCCATTTTCTGTTAATGATGGGTAGCGGAATTTACTGAAATCGAGATCTAACGACGGATAGAGCAGCACCTGCTTCGTGAGCGTAAATTCTTTTTTTTCACGTGCCATTAGCGAAACTGCAGCAACTAAGTTACCGCCAGAGCTATCCCCTGCAAGAGCGAGGTTCCGCCCATCCCATTGTAATTCGCCCTTATGTTCTGTTACCCATTTTGTGACATTGTAGCAATCATTTAATGCCGCTGGGAACGGATGCTCAGGCGCCAAGCGGAAACCAACTGAAACTACTTTATAGCCAGACTCCATACAAATCGGACGAATCACTTCGTCATGACTTTCTAAACTTCCCGAGAAGAATGCACCACCGTGGAAAAAGAGGAGAACGGGATACGAGTCACTTTCCCCTGGCGTATAAATTCTCACTGGTACATCCGCTTCAGGTGTAGAAACGATTTTATCTTCAACAGCATAAACTTGCACGCGTTGTTCAACAGGTAAAATCGGTGCATCGAACATTTTCCGATGCTCTTCTGGAATGACTTTATGATTAGGGTTATATGGTGGAATCGAATCTAAAATCTTTTTTATCTCTGGATGCACAGGCATCTGTAAGAACCTCCTTTTTTCATTCCTTTTAAAATTTTGGCAGTTCAAGCTGTTTTTTTACATGTTGCCAGCTTCCAAGTGCGCTTTTTCTGGGAAGGCCGTTTCTGCTTGATCTGATGGGAATAAACGAGATAATTCTTGGTAAAGCTTCGTAATTGGCTTACGCTGCTCTTCGTACTTTTTTAAAGCCTCAGCGACTGTTTCAGACTCAACGATTGCTTTTGCCAGCACTTCAGCATCTTGCATTGCCATGTTAGCACCTTGGCCTTGGTTGTGAAGCATTGCGTGAGCAGAATCACCAATTAACGTTACTGTATTCGTTGTCCACTTGTTAATTGGATCAAGATCACATAAAGGACGAGTTACAATATCTTCTAACTTGATATTGTCAACAACCTTTTGAATTGTTGGGCCGAAGCCTTTCATACTCTCCATAATTTCTTCTTTCGTTAATTCTGGACGCCATGCGAACTCACCCGGCACTGTAATGTCTACAGATACTTGGTTACGGTCTTGAAGTGGCAAGAAATAACATGAATTGTCGCCGTCTACGTAAATACGTAGGATGTTTTCATCTGAAGCCATACCAAGGGCTTGATCGAAATCGATGAGTACACGGTGTGCAAGATAACCAGAGTATACCGGTTCAACAGACTCGAATACCTGATTACGAATAGGTGAACGAATACCGTCTGCTGCAACGACGATATCAGCTTCGATTGTTTTTCCGTTCGCAAACTTCACTTCTGCATAATCACCATGATCGATGACAGACTCACAACGATGATCTAGGTGAAGTTGATCAACTGGAATACCATTTATGAGCGTATCTAATAAATCTGCACGATGAACCAAACGGGCATATGCTTCTGTTTTGTCATCTGTTAATACTGGCCATGCTTCTTTAATGAGGAGATGGTCATCTCCAGCAATGATTTCCATATGATTACTTCTTGTTGTTACTTTCTCTAGTGCTTCGTAAAGACCCCACTCTTTAAAGCATCTTACACTTGGTGGTCGGACACCAATACCGGCGCCTACCTCGCCAAACGACGTTGCTTGTTCATAGACATCTGCTCGAATCCCTTTTGCTTTCAATGCGTTGGCAACTGATGCGCCTGCAATACCCCCGCCAATAATTGCAATCCTTAATTCCCCTTTTGATTTCATAAACATTTCCCCCCAGTTTGGTTTTGTTTTAATGCGCTTACATAACTATGAACTTCTAAACCTCACTCTATCTCAACGATTCACTGAAAAAGATAACTTGTAATCATCGGCTATATGGATAGCCTTTCTCCAGCCTATTAGCCTATCATTACGGGTATATAATTTGGTTTCGGTTACAAGAACGGGGCCTCTATCTTTAATACCCAAAACCTCTGCCTCCATCTGGCTTGCACCAGATGCATGGATTTGGTGATCACCTCGAGAAATGAAAATACCTTGTTCCCTCTCAAGCAGCATAAAGACACTTTCAGCTTCCTCAAGCTCCCGTGTAGTCGGTTGAAAATCCTCTGAGACGAGCAGGTAGGTCTGCGCCCATACGAGCGGCTTCCCTTTGAGCAAAATTAAACGAGAGATTCTCAAAACTTCCTCACTCGGATCAATATGGAGAATCTCACACAGATTTTCTGTCGGTAATACCCGATCAACACTTAATATTTTTGACTTACAATCCATCCCTTGCTCGCGTAGAAAACCAACTAGCCCTCCTAACTCAAGCCCTAGAGGTCTTACCGGCAGTTCTTGAACAGGGAAGGTGCCCTTTGCTCGTTCTCTGTAAACATAGCCCTCATCGACAAGCTCCTTTAGTGCCTGACGAACAGGCGCCCGGCTCACGTGGAAACGCTCAACTAGCTCATGCTCGGTGCTGAAGGGACGACCCGTCTCAATTGCAGCGGCCTGTAGCTCTCTAATCAATATTTCCTTGATTTGTTTATATAATGGAATCGGCGATTGGCGATCAATGGTATGTTTTAGTGCGTGTCTAGTCATTGCTCTACTCCTATAGTTTCTTTTTGTACGTCAGCATGTAGCTTAAGTGGTGCCGCCGTATGTTCTTGTACGTATTCAAACGTCACACCCGGAGCAAGTTCACGAACAACAAGTCCAGTATCTGTTACATCGATTATTGCAAGGTTTGTATAGATACGATCCACACAACGAGGAGCCGTTAACGGATACGTGCATTCATCTACAATTTTTGGTCCCTGCTTACTCGTGTGTTGCATAAACAGGAAAACGCGCTTACTACCTACCGTTAAGTCCATTGCACCCCCAACACGTCCAAGGGTGGCGTTTGGCAGCTTCCAGCTGGCAAGATCACCATACTGCGAGACTTGGAATGCGCCAAGCACTGTTGCATCGAGATGTCCACCACGGATCATTGCAAAAGATTCTGATTGTGAGAAGTAGGAGCCGCCTGATTTTAATGTAATGGGTTCTTTTCCTGCATTGACAAGGTCTGGATCTTCTTCACCCGGTTCAGGTTTCGGACCTAGTCCGAGCAGACCGTTCTCACTATGCAAAATGATTTCCCGACCTTCAGGAATAAAATCAGCTACAAGTGTCGGTAAGCCAATCCCCAGGTTCACGAACCATCCATCTTCTAGGTCAAGAGCTACTCTTGAAGCTAAGTCTGGCATTGCCCATCCAATAGCTTGTTGTTGGTCTTTACTCATTCACTAACATCCTCCCTTCGTGCTGCGACTCAACTTGTACTAAACGATGTACATAGATGCTCGGTGTTACGATTGATTCGGGATCGATTTCCCCGACTTCTACGATTTCGTCCACTTCGGCGATTGTTATTTTTGCAGCCGTCGCCATCACCGGGTTAAAGTTACGCTGTGTTTTTCGGTAAACAAGATTCCCCCAGCGGTCCGCCTGATGTCCCTTGATAAAAGCGTAATCACCTGTGATTGCATTTTCCAAGACATGTAAACGGCCATTGTACGCTCGTGTTTCCTTGCCTTCTCCCAGCTCAGTGTGGGCTGCTGTTGGCGTGTAAAACGCCGGTATGCCCGCTCCTCCTGCACGAATACGCTCCGCTAATGTTCCTTGTGGGGCGATTTCTAACTCGATCGTTCCATTCTGAAGACGCTCGATTAGCTCATCAGCATGTGGACCAACAGGGAAAGAACAAATAATCTTTCGTACTTGATTATTGCTGATGAGTGCCGCAACACCATCACTAACCGCACCAATATTATTGGATACAACCGTCAAATCCTTAGCTCCCTGCTCTACTAGAGCAGCTACGAGATGTGAGGGTAGTCCGCTTCCGCCAAATCCGCCAACGAGCAATGTTGCGCCATCCTGCATATCGGCGACAGCTTGAGCTGTACTTTCAAACTTTTTCTGAATCATTTGGATTTCCCTCCTCTCATTTATCCTTTTCACCAATAAGTTCTTCTTTATAGGCATTCATCGTTACAAAGAAGGCACAAGGTAAGTTCCGTGGATCACCTGTATAGCCAATTTCATCAGCAATCGATCCAAACGGTCCATATAGGCTATCACTTTCGGTGGACTGTACATCTTTGGATAGGTGACGCCCGACAATATCCACTAACTTCGCATCCATCTCAAGACTCGCTTGAAGCATAGCAGAAACTGCATCCCCTTCAACTTCTGGGCTAATAATCACACCCGTTGCATCTCGAAAATGATGTCCCAAATATAAACGATTTGGACGCACTTCCTCTAGGAGATGTTGTAAACTTTTGCGATAGAGCGTTGGTTGCTCAATTACAGGAATCCCACTCAGCGCACCACCATACATTTGCACAGCATCGGCTGCAAATGCCCACTGAACACCTTCAAGAACATAGGTCACTGACCCAATTGAATGCCCTGGCGTTTCCACTACAGTCATCGATACGTCACCACCAAATGATAAACGGTCACCACCAACCACTTCAACTGTCGGTACGAGGTCTTCTCCAATATCGTTCATCAGCATCGCTACATGCTTTTCCTGAATCTCGGCATCGACATATTTTCCTTGAAGCTGTTTGTAGTCTGTTAGATGTGCACTTCGATTACGTAGTAAATAGGCTTCCTTTTGGGGAATCACAACCTCAGCACGGCCATTTGTTTTCTCCCAAACTGCTCTGGCGCCGCCAAGATGGTCTACGTGACCGTGGGTTAAAAGAATCCAACGAATAGCTCCAATACTTAAACCATTTTCAGCAAGAACTGTCTCAATTTCTTGTGAAGCTGATGATGCAATACCTGTATCAATCAGTACCGGCTCTGGCGCGTCGATGTAGTAGGCATACGCTGAGGTCGGACCAAATTTACATTCAATCGGAATAACGCGCACTGAATTTGTCAAGTTGTTCACTCCTCTCATCAAGTTGCTTCTACAATGCTTAATTTAAGAGATTCAGCCAGCTCGGCACGCTATTACTTTTCATTCTCCTTATTCAGCACGTTGAACTCTTTTGGAATAACCGGTAACACTAAACGAGATGGATGATCCTTGTCTCGATAAATTTTGTGCATTGTCGCACGTCCACTTGGTAAGTGGTAGCTATCCGGTGGTAATAATTTTGCATCTTCTCCATCCAGTGGTTCGTTACAGGCAAGTTCCAATTCAATGCGATGCCCTGGTTTGATTAAAAATGAGAAGGGATATAGGCGAATCGCATACTCATTAATTTCACCAGGAATTACGGGTACCACACGGTTGTGTGGATGCCAAGGCTCACCGTATGTTGATTTTTCTTCGTCTAGTTCACGGTGGGATGCTTTTAAATAACCCGATGTCATTAATGTCCGTTTTCCACTAGGATCTACATCATAGAGCTTCGAGATGAAATTCGTATCATCTGTATCGATTTCTGCATGAATATATAATGCTCCTGTACCTGTCATTTCTACAGGTTCTATGAATTTATCACTCGTCCACTTAATCGTTTCAGATTTAGTTGTGACCGTTAATGGAGCTTGATAGAAACCATCCGGATGTGCATATTGAGAAGCTAGTGGCTCTGGTTTCTCGCTCATTTTATGGCGTGGACGTAAGTAGAACTCTTTCTTTTCTTCATAAGGTAGCGGCCATTGATCTTCACCGCGCCATTTGTAGGAGCCCTCTACCGAGAACTGAACGGACGGTTCATCCATAATGCCTGTATCAATACCTTTTAGCCAGTAATCATACCAACGGAACATTTCGTCATGATTTTCATGGAATGGGCGCTCTAACATCGGCGGAAGCGCTTGGATATCGAGCTTTTTAATACCGGATACTTTATGGAATCCTTCTAATGTCCCCTCCACATTCCAACCACGCCCCCACTTCGCTTGGAAATAAACCGGAATATCCACTTTATGGGCTACCTCAATTGCACTGTTTTCCTGCCAGAACGGACCATCTAGTGGATTTAGTAAGTAATCCATCCACAGTTCGTGACGATCCTGATAATGTAAGAGGTGAACAAAGTCTGACCAATGCGCAATATCTGGATCGTTTAAACGTTCTTGCGTTTTTTGTTTAAGCTTTTCTGGCGTGAATACTTTCGAGCTCTTACTTGCTACGTTATTAAATGCATTACCACTGTCACCGCCGCGTCCCTCACGAGAAGCACGTGGCATTAACCACATAATTCCGCCGTGATAACAAAGCTCATAAAGGTCGAAGTGACCCCCATTTGCGAAAATCGCTTTCAAATGTGGCGGTTTTTCTGCTGCCCCTAACAGTTGAACGGAAGCAAAATATGAAATACCAATCATCCCAATATTGCCATCGCACCAATCCTGTTCTGCTAACCATTCAACGAGGTCATAAATGTCCTTGCCATCGCCATGACCACCAGAGTTATAGTTACCACACATTTGTCCTTCAGAGCCACCTGTACCTCGCGTATCTGCGATAATATGAGCATAACCACGCGACACTACTTCCGTAATATCCCCAGCTTCAATTGCGCCGTTCCAAAGATGGCTTGGGCGTGCTTGTGGAGGTAACGTAAGTGCTTGTGCTTGTAGTTCTTTACCGTATGGACTAATCGCAAGTAATGCAGGTACCTTTCCCGAGCCCTTAGGACGGTAAATATCTGCAGCAATATGTACACCGTCACGCATTTCAATGCGTTCATCCTTCGTAATTATCATGTAAATTTGCTCCTCCCTTAAATCCTTCTGACAATATTCCCGCTACTCCTCAACTCGTGTGAAGCACGGTATAAAAGAACCTGGATTTTCTTGATCTCCGCTTTGCTTGAATACTACTTTTGCCCTTTGATTTATGCGCACCTCATCTAGGTCGCAATCGACAATATTTGTCATCATTTTCGGACCTTCATCGAGCGTAACGTAGGCGATGGCATATGGTACACCCCGTCGCATGACACTGTACGTGTAAATACTGCCAGTACCCTTCGCTTCGATCCACGACGTCTTATCACTCATGCAATAGGGGCATAGCACGCGTGGATAGTAATGGTATTCCTCACAAGAATCACACTGTTTTATCAATAGTTTACCTTCTGCGGTGGCGTCCCAATATTCCTTGTATTCCGGATGAATTTCGGGGACTGCCATCGTTCTGTCTTGATACGGAGTTGCCATGCTTTACACCCTCTCCAAGATAAGTGTTGCACTACCATGACGGCTTCCGAGCCCGCCGCCAGTACCGTGAACTAATGCAATGTCACAATTTTCCACCTGTACTTGTGGGTTTGCTTCCCCGCGCAACTGGCGAACTGCCTCTATTACTTTTATGATGCCGCCCCGACCCGCTGGATGATTGTTATTCAAACCGCCACCATCCGTATTGATAGGGAGCTTGCCAACTCCTGAAATTAGGTTCCCATCAGCGACAAACTTACCACCTTCGCCTTTCTTACAAAAACCTAAATCCTCAAGTTGCATTAACACAGTAATTGTGAAGCTATCATAAATAGAGGCATATTTAACATCATCCGGCTTAATCCCAGCTTCTTCAAAAGCCGCAGGTCCTGACCAAACGGCTCCCGTATAAGTAAGATCCACTTTGCCACCCATCTGGCCCTTAGGTGCTTCGCCACCACCCATTACGCGGACAAGTGGACGCTTCAGACTTTTGGCAATCTCAGGGCTTACTACAACTAACGCGCCGCCCCCGTCGCTCACTACACAGCAATCCATAAGATGTAACGGATCCGCAATGATAGGAGAGGCAAGAACATCTTCTACTGTTACCACATCTCGTAGCATTGCGTTTGGATTGTATTGTGCATGATGTGAGGCTGCAACTTTAACCCATGCAAGTTGTTCACTAGTCGTACCGAATTCATGCATATGACGCATCGCAGCCATCGCATACTCATTCACAGCAGTCGGCCCAAAAGGTAGCTCGAACGGTGCGTCGGGTACATTCGCACCAACAACCTTCTGTTTAACGCCACTTCTGCCTTCTGAACGTGGACGACCTGCCATTGTAATCAAGGCGACTCTGCATTTACCTGCCGCGATTGCCTGCGCGGCATGTGAAACTTGCGCAATGTATGATGAACCACCAATTTCAGTAGAATCTAGATGGCGTACGTTCAGACCCAAGTAATCGACCATAGACAGGACACCGCCAGGAGCATCACCCGCACAAAAGTAGCCATCTACATCTTGAAATGTGAGCCCCGCATCTTTTAGTGCTCCTTTCGCACATTCTGCATGTAGCGCTGCAACAGATGTATCGGGAGCTTTACGTAATGGGTGCTCAAACGCACCCGCAATATAAGCCATTCCTCTTATGCTCATCTGCCCTAACCTCCTCGCTAATCTCGTTCAACCACTTATCTTACCTCTGCAATCGACATCTATATATTTTGAACTAATGATGCCATCGACTCTCCAGCGAAGGCGTCTAACTGGGGTAGTCAAGCGTTGTTAGTAGGATTCTTTAGTTCAACATATATAACGTGATGACTTTTCGCATTAACGAGGTTCTTGCATCGTTAAGAATGTTGCAGGTGTGTGGACTAAAAGCTGTTCAATTTGCTCTTCTGTTACACCCGCTTTACGAATATCTGGTAAAAATTCTTCAAATAAATAATTTACAGAATGTCCTTTTAATCCCGGCCATCCTAATGCACAGCAGTTCGCATCAGCTGCGATTACCGCTTTTTCTAAAAATCCTTTTTCAAGAAATCGCATGAAATGGTCCACACGATCTTTACGATAACGTCCCCAATACGGTGGATTCTCCATATCTAAGTCATAACCAATTGTATCGAAACCAACATAGCCGCCCAGGTTTGCGATGACAGAATCACGCACTTCATCTACGTCTTGACCTACATCGGCATGCCCCATTAATACTCGATTTAATGGAAGATTTTCCGATTCAAAAATTTCAATAGCTGTGTCTGGGTCTGTTGTTAAATGTGTAATGATTGGAGCACCTGTTTTCACTGCGGCACGCGCAGCTGCTCGGTAAATCTTTTTATCTAGTTCGCTTAACTTACCGCCGCGACTAACGCCAACTTTAATGGCACCCGCTTTTGCACTCGTACCCGCAATACCAACTGTTACTTCCTGGACGAATAAATCTGTTAAATAGTCAACTGATTTCTCACGGAAGTAAGCTAATGCGGAGTCTCCGGCTACGAAGCCAGTTACAGCAACAATATGAACGCCAGTTCTGCGTGATAACACTTGAAAATACTCAAGATCACGCCCGTTGCCAATACCTGTACAATCCACAAATGTTTTACCACCATGTTCACGGAAGCGACGTAACTTCGCAATTGTTACTTCAAACGCTTCATCCGGTTTTTTCCACCATTGTGTGTCTAAGTCGCAACCTGGCAAACCAAACCCAATATGCTCATGCAATGATGTAATCCCTAAATCTTCTGTTGCAATCGGGACTAGAACTGTATTAACCTTACCCATTCCATTCACTCCTTGTTTTCACTTTTTATGAAGCAAGCATAATTTTTTAATGTTTCAGACTTTTAACAACATGCATATGCCTCACTTAATGATCGACAGGAGAGAATAACTCTTTCCAAGCAGTTGGAGAAAACTCTCTAATTTTCAGCTCAGCTGACGTATCTACAGTCAATACACGTTGTGGATTTTCTTCTAACAATGTACGCACTTGTTCGTCCGTCACACCCGCTTTACGTAATAAAGGAATAAAAGTCGAAAGTACGTAATCAAATGCAAGATCTTTTGCCTCATGGCCTTTTGCGACACCTACCGCACTTGTTGATAAAAGTACCCGGTCATCTAAACCAGCTTCTACTAATTCAACAACTAATTTCACACGTTCTGCATCACTCACATAACCGTCCTCTGAACCCCAACCAATATGGTCGATTGCTACATACGCACCGCGACGGGCAATTTCTACATACGCTTTACTTGCCACCGCGGCTTGACGGTCGATACTTCCAATAATGACTCGACTTGGGTCGACACCTTCAGCTAATAAAAGTTCTAAATCTGCAACTGCATCAGCGCCATATTGTACCGAAACCGCGACGCCTGTATCACGAGCTGTTTGAGCAGACCCTTGGAAAAGGCTCTGCTCTTTCTCCGTAGTACCTTCTTTGCTAGCGATTGAAATGACCAAGCCAGCAGCTGTTGAACGCTCAACACGTGGGACAACAACCCCCTCAACAACTTCTTTCGTGAATAAACCTGCAAATTTTTCTGCTTGCCACGGAGTAGGAGGATTTGTTTGCGGTGTAACGAAATAACCACCCAATAACTTTTCAGGTCCTAAGCCCGTCGTAGCAATAATATGTATGCCTGTAGCTTTTGATAGTGATTGGTAAAGCCATACATCGCGACCATGGAACATCCCACTGGCATCTACGATTGTTTTCCCGCCTTGTCGACGGAAATCATTTAACTTACGTTTTAACACTTCAAAAATTTCGCTTTTATCCATATTAATTTCAGGTGCTAATTCCGCCCCTGGATAAACTGAAAGAAGCGATTCATTGATAAGCACAACACCTAGTTCATGTGCTGGCACCGGACCAAGGACCGTACGAACAACCCCTGAATTTTTCTCTTGTAAATGATTTAGCATTATAAACTCCCCCATCATTTGTAATCGCTTTCTTTTTCGATCATACAATCTCTAGAATATTAACAACATATTATTATATTGTTATGCCAAAGTCAATCAAGTTTCTAAATCTTCTATTTTGAATAAATATTTAAAACACTGCCATATCCTATTACTACGCTTTCCTTACTAAATGGGGGAGTGATCACTCAATATTTCACCGGAATGCCGCCTTGAATTCTCCTGTTATATCTTGATACCCATTATTCGAGTCATAAACTTGCTCCTGTTCTAGTTCAAAGCGATCCATAATTGGCAGGTCATTCACAGAGAACAGATACGCATCTTCTGACGCCACATGTTCATGCCATGCCCAGTTTGGTACAACGAAATAATCGCCTTTCTTCCAATCAAAGCGTACGCCGTTAATAACCGTATAACCTGACCCTTTATGCGCATGATAGATAACTGAATGTGTATGACGATGTGCCTTTGTATGGAATCCTTTCGGAAGATGCTGCATCCGTGTTCCCATAGTCGGATTGGCTGATTTACCCGTCGATGGATTAATGTACTCAATTGCAAACCCTTCATAAGGATCCGGATCGAAATTCATAAGCCCCTTAATGGCATCCACAGTGCGATTCCATTTAAAGTTAGCTAAAGGAGCCACCGTATATTTGCCGTCACCTATTGGTCGGACCATACCACCTGAATAACGGAGTTCCGAGAAATTATCGGGAACATCAGGCTGCTGAAGTCCATCTGCATATGGCTCAAAGAAGGTTCCGCCGATCGAATAAATTGTCGGAATATCCAATGCGTCCATCCAGATCATCGGTTTCTCGCCAACGTGACCATGACCATGCCAAAGATTTTTCGGTGTCGTCAAGAAATCGCCTTCCTGCATGTAAATCCGCTCACCTTGAACAATCGTATACGCACCTTCGCCTTCCGATATAAAACGAAGAGCACTTTGCGTATGGCGATGTGAAGGAGCTTCCTCACCTGGCAGCAATAGCTGAACTGCCGCATATAATGTCTGCGTTGTAGACGCCCAGCCCCATGGCTGACGATATGTCAATCCAGGATTTTGAAAATAGATTGCACGTCGTTCCCCACCACGGTCGGGCGTGAAAATTTCGGCTGCCTCCATCAGCTTTTTATTCAATAACTCTCCGCTCCATAAATAAGCCTCCGCTTGTGGTTTCGGAGTTTTGTTCATAATTTCTGGAATTGCTTCCCAAAGTGGTCCGAGGTTGTACTGTTGGATATCTTTCGTAAAGTCCTTTACCGTATCACTGCTCATGAATTTTTTGACGTCTTCCCTCGCTTCTGCCATTCAAAACACATCCTTTTCTTTTGTCATGTATGTGATTGACCTCATCCGTTTCAATTGAGCTTACTGAGATTTCGTTGAATTTGACCATCATGTTTTTCTAAATGCTCTGCGATGAAGTGATCAATGATGAACGAGACCGGCTTGCTGCCAAACTTTTCAAAGTTTCGGTGAGGGTTTTCCTCATCTAGTTGGGCTTCGCTTACAGTCCCCAAACGATTCGCCACTTGCAGTTTATGCCCTTTCAACACCGTTATTTCTTCATTAACGTTCAATTCATCAGGACTAGCAACTGCTGCAAGCCGGTCGACATCTAGCAAACCACGTCCCCATTTCGATCCCGGTTGCGCAATGACACGCTCCACTTCGCCGAGCCAATAGGGAACTGCTTCATTCAAATGAGAAACAATTTGCAAGATAGACCATTCTTCTTCAGTTGGATTCCAACGAATAGTCTTTTCTGGTAGTTCTTCTACACTGCTCACAATTGCGTCAATGGAGTCATTGATCGTTTGAATTGATTTGTTAACCGCTGTTACTGTCAATTTAATTTCCTCCTTTTTGTTGGGATACTTTATTCTCAAGAACCCCCACTTTATCGATTTCAATTTTCACGACATCGCCATCTTTTAAAAATGAAGGCGGATTCATCGCAACACCTACGCCACCTGGTGTTCCCGTTAAAATGACATCACCTGGCTCGAGTGTTACAAGATTCGATAAGAAGGAGACGAGTTTCGGAACAGAGAAAACAAGATTTTCTGTATTGGTTTTTTGTCGCACTTCCCCATTAACCGTTAGCACTACGTCAAGACCCGAAGGATTCGTCAATTCATCTGATGTAATTAGCCAAGGGCCCATCGGTGCACTTCCATCAACCGTTTTCCCTTGCAACCACTGAAGCGTACGCCGCTGAATATCACGGTATGTCACATCATTGGTAATCGTGTAGCCTGCTACATAATCAAGCGCTTCCTCTTCGGAAACATTGCGTGCCTGCTTGCCAATGACAAATGTAAATTCTGCTTCGTAATCAAGCTGTTCTGAGATTGGATAAAACGGAATATCATCCTCAGGTCCAATAATTGTATTCGCAAATTTGGCAAATAATACCGGGTGCGATGGAATTTCACGCCCCATTTCCAATATATGCTCACGGTAGTTATGCCCAACACAAAATATCTTTCCGGGCTGCGTCAAAGGCGCTTCCACTTTTACATCGCTTTTATCGTAAACAAGCTTATGCTTGAAGCTATCTCGATGGTCTAATGCATAGTTAATCGCTGACTTGGCAATTTCTAAACTTTCCTTTCCACCTTGCAGGAAACCTTCCATTTTTGCAGGCACATACGCTTCTGCAATCGCTTCGTAGCGATATTTCCCTTCACTTTGAAGTTGTGCCTGGTAAGCATAATTTAAATCGACTACTTTCTCTCCATCGACAAGTGCACCAATTCGTGAAAAACCTGCACTTGTAAAAGTAATAAGTTTCATATGAATCTCCCTTTTTAAATCATTTTGATATTTTTTGTAATCATCTACCTGTAGCACTCAGCTAAAGTCTCTTCATTAATTCGTCACCTTACTTTTATTGTAACCATGGAATTTATCGATGAATGTAAAGTCCTGTGACGTCCGGCCTTCCATAATTGTATTGCGTAGCAGAATCGTTTCTAGCGTGACAGCGTGAATAATTTCGCCCCAAAGCCGAGCATTGTTTTGAACATAGGTTGTTCTTGGAATACGCTCTTCCTGGTATTTCTGAAATGCCGTCTCAATATCCTCATCGTACTTCTCAACCATATCGGCCAAATAGGCTGCATCTTCAAACGCTTGGCACGCGCCTTGAGCCAAATATTGAAGCATCGGATGGGCTGCATCACCCGTTAATGTAATACGTCCTTTTGTCCAATTTTCAATTGGCTCGCGATCATACATCGGCCATCTTTTTTGACGTTGAATGAACGAAAGGGCAGTTTGTACTAAGCCACATGTCCCTGCGAAAACACGGTCCATTTCTTCCGGCGTGCCCCATTCATCCGTAAATTGAATTTCCTTACGATAATCAGAACTTTTGAAGACAACGACCTGATTATATAGTTCACCGCGTCGTACAGGATATTGAACAAGGTGAAAATTCGGACCGATCCACATAAAGACATCATCAAGATTTTCCACTTCTTTCACATCTTCCATTGGGATTGCTCCACGATAGGCAACGTATTCAGAACAAACCGGTTGATCATCGACAAAGAGCTTACGAGCATTTGACCAAAGACCATCAGCTCCAATCGCCGCAGAACCTGTATGTACATCGCCATTAGCAGAAGTGACGGTGACTATGCCCTCTGTTTCCTCTGTCTGAACGATTGATTGATCAGTGATTAAATCGATGTAAGGGCTTACTTCACATGTATCATATAAAGCTTTATGAAGATCAGAACGATGCAATACGATGTAAGGAGCTCCGTATCTTTCTTTGTAGACATCTCCAAGTTCGAGTGCTGAAAGCTCTTTTCCCGTAAAAGCATCCATCAGGACTAGCCTTTTAGGAAAAACAGCGATCTCATTGATTTTGTCCATTACTCCCAAACGCTGTAAAACGTTTGTTGCATTTGCTGCAAGCTGGATTCCAGCCCCTATTTCCAAAAATTCTGGAGCTTGCTCCAATACCTTGACGTACTTCTTATTTTCCGCAAGTCCCAAGGCAGTCGCCAACCCGCCAATACCCCCGCCTATTACAATGATTGGATTATTTTTATCATTACTCATCGTTACAACCTCCTAAATAAGTATATTTTATGGTTTTGTTTTCTCGTATTTCCCAATAAGCTAGTAAAACGACTTCCACCAATTCCACTAATAGTGAACTAGGTTTACTATTAGTATACTTTACAGTATTCTGATAATTAAAGTCAATACTAAATTATTAGAAATTTTGTTAAACGGTGTTTTTTGAGTTTAGGATAACTTTTTTGCTATACTCAATAGAAGATCACAGAGGGAGAAGAGAAGTATGATAGAAATCACAAATAAAGGGACTACTATTCAATCGCTACAAATTGGAGTTGGGATCATTGATGTTATTGTGAATAACGGCAAGCCAATGAAATTCCCCGAGATACAAGAAAAAACAAAAATGACAAAAAGTAATTTGTATAAATACATGAACACATTGACGCAGCTTGATTTATTGACTCGAGAGAATTCAACGGGCTTGTACCATCTCGGTTCCAAGCTTATTCAATACGGAGCTACAGCCATCGGCAACCAAGATGTACTTGAACTTGTAACCCCTTATCTACAAGCTATCAGTCAGCACACGAATTGCTCTGTGTTGTTAGCTTCAGCCACAACGAACGGCCCCATTATTGCCAAAATTTGGAGCCCTGACCGGATATTGAACATTGGTGCACAAATCGGGACACTGCTACCACCTAACTCTTCTACTGGAAAGATTTTTAACGTATTTTATAACGGTCATATCACCGAAAATTGGCGGAAAACGGCGGAACCTACTCTAAAAGAGGGAGATAAAGAATTCCTTAGCATAAGAGAAGAAAAGATTGCTTTTACAAAGGAACCTTTGATTGCCTCTATCTCTTCAGTGTCATTTCCAATTCTGTCTTATAGTAGGGATCTCATTGGAATCATCACAGTTGTTGGATTCACGCAAGACATTCCAACCGCTATCGCTGACTCCGTAAGTCAATATCTATTAAAGATGCAAGAGGAACTATCTAAAACATTTGGCTACACCTCTTAAAACTACAAATAGGAGTGATTTTTATTGGCCGGTACAATAATTTTGAATGACAAAACCATTCATTTACATAGGTATGAAGAGGAAAAAGTAAATGGATACTATAAAGTTTCGGTTGATTTTAACGTAACAAGTGATGATTACCATGACATTACATCTCTACTGTACAATGGAACTTTTGACGTGAAGGTTCCTGAGAGAAACCTAGCATTTAGAGGAACCATTCATAATTATTCTACTTCCGTTACTAATTTGTATGTAAAAGATCAAATCGGACAGTTTAAATTGACTTTGATGGAAATGAGTCATCAAGAAAAGGACTGAGGTGTAATGAGGTTAAGCATATTAGATCAATCCCCGATTTCTTCCAATCAGACCGCCTTTGACGCGTTGAATGGTTCGTTGAAGTTAGCACAAGCTGGGGAAGCACTAGGATATACAAGATACTGGATTGCCGAACACCATGATTTACCTGGACTCGCATGCTCTGCGCCTGAAGTGATGTTAAGCTATATCGGAGCCAACACGAATCGAATTCGGATTGGTGCCGGGGCTGTTTTATTGCCACATTATCGGCCCTATAAAGTGGCAGAAGTATTTAATATGCTCGCAACATTATTTCCAAATCGAATTGATCTTGGAATAGGAAGAGCACCAGGTGGATCGGCTGAAGCGACGAATGCTTTGTCTGAAAACTTTTTGCAAAAGGTTTGGGATTTACCTACGTTAGTGAACGAATTGCTCCATTTTTTAAATGGTGATTTTCCAACGGATCATGAGTATTCAAAAATTTCCGCATCTCCAATACCTGAAAACCCGCCTATTCCTTGGCTTCTCGGCACAAGCAAAAAAAGCGCCTTACTTGCCGCAGAAAATGGGTTGCCCTATACTTTTGGTCATTTTATGAGCGACAATGATGGACCAGCTATCGTCAAGGAATATATGGATGCCTTTAAGCCGCGAACAGAACAACAAACGCCACAAGTCATCGTAACTATTTCGGCTATTTGTGGAGAAACAACGGAACAAGCAGAAGAAATCGCACTAAGCTTCCTCATCTGGTCTTTGCAAAAAGCAAAAGGGGAAGGACATCAAGGCATTCCTTCTATTAAGGAAGCCAAACACTATAAGCTAACTGATAAAGAAATGGAATCGTTAAAAGCAATGAAACAGAACATGATTATCGGCAATCCTCTTGAAGTGAGACAGAAGTTGTTTGAGTTACAAACTAACTATCGAGCAGACGAAATCATGATGAACACAATCACATACTCTCTCGAAGATCGAATTCAATCCTATAAATTAATTGCGGAAGAAGTATTTTAAAGGGTGACGCTATGAATTAAAAAACGCTTGCATAAACTCGCAAGCGTTTTTGGCTTATAGCTGTCTTTTCAACTTCCGGATTGCCTATTATAGTTCCGCAAAATCATACCATTTGTCTGCATCATGCCGATTTTATCATAATAAGGAACTAGGTCATCATCACAACATAAATCAATCATGTATATGTCATCCAGTTCTTTCAACATCCGATGTACTAATTCCTTACCAATCCCTTTATTTTTGTATGCCGGTAAAACTTCAAGTAATGGAATGTAGGCGGATAAAACTCCATCACTGATCGCTGTAATGAATCCGACTACTTGATTGGACATGCGATCCATAGCAATAATCACTTTACTGCTGTTCTTTAACAGTTTTAAGTGCGTTTCTGGATTTGGCGGATTGGGCCAATCGACAAAAAATCCTTTTAGCATATCAGCAGAAATTCCATCGAGTTCGTTTTTGTATATCATACTGCATCAGCTCCTAAATTATAGTAACTTATTAGAGAGATGATACCTATCAAAAGTAAAATAACAAAAATATAACCCCCAAGCATTCGGCGACTAGCACCATGAATCATTCATTCCACAATCCGTAGAGTCCATTCCTAACATTTTTTACACTTTATAATTAACGTTGTCGGCATCATCTTCGCTTTTTCATAGGAATACCAGCTATTCGTATGCTTTTTCCTATCTTCCTCAGACAAAGAAACTTCCTCTATAACTTTCTCAATTTGGAATCCACATTCGATTAATGTATTGATATATGTACTAATTTTGTACTGCTGCATGATGGCAGGAGCATGCCAGGCATCATGATCATAAGAACCTTCTTCATGATAGGATTTATGGAAACGAAGCTCGTTCTCTGCTAGCTCAGCCCGACTGAATAACGGATGTTCCCAACTGAAGACGAAAATACCGCCTGGTTTCAAATATTGGTGGATGTTACTGATTGTTTGATGAAGATCAGTCGTCCAGCCTAACGCATAAACCGAGTAGACAATGTCAAAATAATCATTGGGCAAACCTGGATTTTTCTCCATTGGAGATTCAAATAAATGGACAGGTGATTTGCATGAATCCAGTAGCTTTTTCGCTGTTTCAATCTGCGTCTTCGAAAGATCCACTCCACAAAGCTCCCCAGCACGCCGTTGGTCCATGTATTGCAATGAATGGCCGCTACCACAACCGATATCCAACACTTTTGCGCCTGTCACATCACCCAATAAATTCAATTCTTCTTCTCCAGGAGCAAGCGGTCCATACTCGGGAAGAGGATTGCGTCCGAAAAATCGAGGTGCGACCTCATCCCAACTTTTTTTGTTAACTATCAATGCATTAGCGTTCATGCCCAAAACCTCCTAGACCTTTATAAGAATATACATTCGACAAACGTGTGTCCGTTTCCTTTTATTTCCCCAAAAGAAAATAGCCCTCAATACCAATCGGTTGAGCAGCTATTTCTAATTGACACTTTTATAATAAACATTGGCTCACTTCTTTGTACTAAAAGATATTTTATCCAAAAACACAGCCCTTCCAGGTTATAGAGTTAGCTCTTCGTTTGCATGTCAATTTCTCGGACAATCCGTTCCCACAATTCCGGCGACGCATTATACAAATATGTCAAAACAATGCGTTGCGTTTCACGGGATATGCCGGCGAGATCAGCAGCAAGATTACTGACTAGATGGTCTTGCTGCATAGCGGGAAGACCATTATAAAATTGCCCAGCCTGCGTAAAATCATCCTGTTTAGGCAAAACAGATCGTACAAGCTGCCCCTCCACATATCTCCCATCTCCGCTTGTTACAAGAGAGTCTGGCGACCAGTCTTGCTGATGATTGATTGGTATTTTGCGGAAATTTGGTCCCAGCCGTCGACGCTGAGAATCCCAGTAAATATTGGCACGCCCCTGCAGCATTTTGTCATCTGATAATTCGACTCCATCCAAAAGATTAGACGGTGAAAACGCCACTTTCTCCACTTGTTCCATATAATTATCTGGGTTTCGGTTCAACATCAGGCGGCCAACTGGTAGAAGGGGATACTGCCGTTCATCCCAAACCTTTGTATCATCCAATGGATCATAGGAAAGTGTGGCTTCGTCCTCTGGATTCATCAGCTGTACATAAAGCCCATAGACAACAGGTTTTTCCTTTGCTAGAGCATCATGCAAATCCTGACCCGCAATATCTGGATTCTCACCGTTCCATCGGGCAGCTTCTTGACTGTCTATATACTGCACTCCAGCTTCAGGTATCCAGTGATATTTAACATAACTGCGAACGCCCTGCGCATTCCGCCAAACATAAGTATTCACACTATGTCCCGGCATATGGCGAAAACTTTTCACTGTTCCGGCATCCGAGTAAAGCCGAACAACAAAATGAGTGGCTTCTGGCGCTCTCGCTATGAAGCTCCAGAACCGTTCGGGATCCATTAAGTTATTTACCGGAGAAGGCAATAAAGCCTGAATCGCCGCCGGAAAGCGCATGGCGTCCCGTACTAAAAAAACTGGGATATGGTTGCAAACCATATCAAAAACGCCCTCTTCAGTATAAAACTTAGTCGAAAATCCTCGCACATTTCGAGAGGTATCCGGAGTTCCTTTATTGCTGACAGCAAGTGAAAACCTTACCGTGACAGGTACCTGTTGACCGGAATTTTGTAAAAAGCTAAGCTTTGTATGTTCTGTCATAGAATACGCAGTCTCAAAGTAACCAAAAGCACCAAAACCTTTCACATGCACGGGTCTTTCTAAAATTTTTGAATGGACAAAGGTCTCCAATGTCTCATGCAAAATACTATCCTGCTCCAATACGGGCCCTCTTTCGCCTACAGTCTGTGAATGCAGTTCCTTAGAGCCTGATTCGCCTTCAGCGTTTTCTCTCATCACGATTCCTGCCTCCTGTACCCACTAGTTAATTCGCTAAGATACAGTATTATTTATGTCAGGTTTCATCCAATTATGAATTCGAATAGCTATCCAATCATCATTTGTTGCTTTTCACATGCGGCTCTTTTATACTTTTAACCACTAACGGAAGGGGTCCAACTTGCATACATTATTCAAGATTGGAGATGATAGTAAATGACACAAATGAAATCTTTGAAGGTTAAAATTTTTACTCTAATCGCTATTTTTTTAATCCTATTAGCAGTGGCATTTTTTGTGTATGTCAGCTCATACTATCAGGCTAGTTCGTTAGCTTTGGATAGTTTGAAATCCGACTCCCTAGTTACAGTTGAAGAAAACGGGGATATTCTATTTGAACCCATTTCTAATGCTAAAAATACAGGGTTTATTTTTTATCCAGGAGCAAAGGTAGAGCCCCCTGCATATGCCACTTTAGCAAAAGAAATCGCCTCTAATGGCTATACTGTTATTATTGCTAAAATGAACTTTAACTTAGCTATTTTATCTCCTAATCGTGCAGACCGTATAATAGAAAATCATAAAGATATTGATGCTTGGGTGATAGGCGGGCATTCTTTAGGGGGAGTTATGGCGGCGGATTATGCACTTGAAAATAAAGAAATAAAAGGGTTAGTGTTATTAGCATCCTATCCCCAAAGTAAAACAGATCTAAGCAATACATCAATAAACGTCTTATCATTATGGGGCAGCAATGATCGAGTTGCAGATGTAAGCAAAGTAAACGAGGCTAAAAATGTGATGCCAAGTGATGCAAAATTTATAGAAATAACAGGTGGAAATCACGGAGGTTTTGGAGATTATGGTCACCAAAAAGGTGATGGTAAATCTTCGTTAACAAATAAACAGCAGATAATGGAAACATCAAAATATATTATAGAAACTTTAGATAGCTTAAATTAGAACTGATTAACCAAAAAGGTGCCAATCTCTCAAACAAACAAGAGACTGGCACCTTAATACTTTATCTAGTTCTCAAGCGATTCTCTTACTAACTCTTCCCTTTCTTCCTCAGCAGAAACATCCTCATTCATTTCGGTAGAAGATTCTTTCGCTTTTCTAATTTGGTTGTTCATTTCGCTATCGAGGCTCCGCATACGCCCCGCAAGTTCTTCAATTTTCTTTGCCTTACTCTCCATAAATGTCCCGCGTCCCAAGTCATTTTCCATTTCTGTTTTGAGGCGACGATGCGCATTTTCGATAGGTACTTTCACTTGTTTTAATGCGCTAATTTGGTCAAGGGATTGGACTGATTGAAGAAGGGATGTCAATTGGACAGCTTCAGATTTCTCTTGTGTTTTGGCAGCAGCTTGTTGCTTTTCTTCTTGTTCACGCTGTTCTCTCTCGCGTTTTTGTGCTTCTATTGCTGCCATTTGTCCTTCGATTTCAGCAATTTGTTCGTCGAATGCTCCCAGCTGCTCCTTAATCGTAGAAAGTTCTTCTCCAGCTTCCAATGTACGTTCTACCAAATTACTTTTCGCCTCTTGAACTTTTTGGCGTTTTTCCAATAAGCTTTCAATCATGTTGGCAGACCTTTCCCGCCAATTCCCTAGCCGCGCTCGTGCTTCATCACTAATGATAATAGAATCTCTCTTGCCAGATTTCTCTGCGTTTTCATCATTCGCTTTATGACTGGTATGTGGTGAAAAAGTTTTTGTGACCAGACTTACTTTTAATCCACTAAACACTTTCATTTCCCAACACCGTCCTTTTCAACTTCTTACTTCTCTATATCGACATATATTGGGTTTTATTAAATGAAATATGATTTGAATAAATCATATTTAAAGTTACAAGATTTTGATAGAATTATTTATAAAGGTACCAAAGTGTTCGAGGCGTGACAGCGTCATCAAAACCATTCATTATCATATTGATGATATTTGTAACAAATGATTTCATTCTTTTTTCAAAGTATATATGTAAGACAAAACAGCAAATAAGTTCCGATATTCAAATAGCTGTCCAATCACCATTTGTTGCTTTTCACATGCAGCTCTTTTATACTTTTAACCACTAGTGGGAGGAGATGCAAAAATGTTAAAGACAACTGTATTCGAACATTTAAAGAATGCTATGAGAGAAAAAGATGTGCTCTCCAAAGGCGTACTAACATTATTGAAAGCAGGACTGGATAGCGCAGAAAAGGAAAAAGGAGCAGCTCTTTCAACTGAAGAGGAAGTTGCCATCGTCAATCGTGAAATCAAACAGACTCACCAAGCATTAGAAGGCGCACAAACAGCACAGCGTGAAGACTTAATTGCACAAGAGGAAGCTAAGTTGGTTCTTCTTAAAAAGTTCTTGCCTGCACAACTTAGTGAGGAAGAAATTGTAACGATGTTGACGGAGGCAGGAGTTACCAAAGGTATGAACATGGGTGACGCTATGAAAATTGCAAAACCATTGCTCGCTGGGAAAACAGATGGCGGAACGATGTCGAAAGTTGTGAAAAGTTTAATCTGATTTTGGTGTGGGGTTTCTGTGCGACTTAATGGTTTCTCGCACAGGAGCCCCATATTATTTGTAAATCGATAATCACTTCAATCGTCCAACCTACATCAAGTCAGCTTCCTAATAATCTCACCAAAACCCGGATACTCTGACAATAGTGTCTCCTGTGAAAACAATTCAAAATCTAAGAAATCAAACCCCGGCGACACCATACAGCCAACCACAGAAAATGTATGGCCATCCTTTACGGAGGATCCAAAAATAGTATGCTTCGGTACAACAAACTGCGGAACCTCACCATTTGCAACATCTATTCCTAGTGCTACCTCTCGATACTCTCCATCTGGCGTAATCATATGAATCGTTAAAGAACTACCTGCATGGAAGTACCACAGTTCATCCGATTGAAGACGATGAAAATGTGACACCTCTCCAGAGCGCAGTAAAAAATAAATACTCGTATAAAGAGGACGTTTTCCTTGCTCACATTCCACCAACATATCTGATCGATAGGTTGATGCATAATGCCCGCCTTCTGGGTGCGGCGTAAGTTCTAGCTGATCAATCCACTTTTGTGCTTCCATACAGCATCCCTCCTATACTAATTCCCGGTCACCTAAAAAGATTATTCCACGCCACTTTCTAAAATAGAAAATGTAGCATCTTCACAATTTATTTCAGCCATTGCTCCATACGGCAGTACAAACTTAGGCTCTGTATGACCAAAATTCAAGTTATACAGGATAGGTAGCGAAGTCAGCTCCAATTCCTTCATAATCTTCACGATAGACTCTTTGTATTCCTCATAGTATTGCTCCTTTAAGGGTTTTCCGAATACAATACCTTTTGCCCTTTGTAAAATGCCCTGCGAGCCATAGTTTCTCAGCCAATATTCAATTTGAGCTGGCTCGGGTGTCTCTTCGGATGTTTCAAAAAATAAGATACTGTCTTCCCAGTACGCTTCGCTCGGCCACAGTGATGTTCCTTTCGCAAACTCCAGCACTTCTATACATCCTCCGATTAATCTACCCTGAACAACTCCCGTTCCTTGCAGTAGCTCATACCCCTTATTCGGATTCATCGTTCTTTGCCTATTTTTGTTTTCAATAATCCATTCTACACGCTCACTCGTCCACTCTGTAGCTGGCTTTACTTCACCTATTGCTTCATTTGCAAATAGAGCTTTTTTCAACGCTTCTACTGTATACACATGCATCTCCACATTTTCAGCGAAATCTACCATAATCGATGGTCCATAAAAAGATGTAATTCCTGCTTTATGGCAAAACAAATGCGTGATTGTTGAGTCCGAATAGCCGATAAATATTTTAGGGTTATCTCGAATCACATCAAAATCAATATACGGTAACAGACGAATGCTCTCGCTTCCTCCAATATTTGAAATGATTCCTTTAATCGAAGGGTCCTTGAATGCATTCATCAAATCTTCGGCACGTGCTTTCGGATTGTCGTATAAATAATCGGAGCCTTTTAAACTATTTGACATTGCAACAACTTCCAAATGAAAAACGGTTCTGAGCCTTTCTACTCCTTGCTCATAGCGCCATTTTAATTCCGGTTCCCCTGCTCCACCCCAAGATAAACTAATCGTCGCTACTTTATCTCCGGCTCTTAGCATTTTTGGTTTTATTAACATCGTAAAGCCCTCCTCATCTTTTACTCAAAGAGTTCAACCAATCCTATTATAATATATAAAGGCAATTCTTAACATTGCATTATTGCTACTTGAATTACAAAGAACCCACTAATTTGCAGCTCATTCAAAAAAGCTGTTCAATCTATGAAATATCCATTAGAAAGAATATTCCCTCCAATGATACAATTAAGTGTGAACATAGATTTTATTACGAAGGTTAAGGACAATAAGTAAAGTACTAGAAAATAATAAATGGGGTGGAATCTATGAGTTTGATTAAGGTTGGCGTCTACACAAAAAATGTATTGGAAATGAATGATGCAGCCAAAGCAAGTGGAAAATTGTTCGGTATCATGTATAACCAAAGAGCAAATCCCCTTTATCAAAAATTACGGGACCTTATTCATTCAGGTGAAGTGGGTGCCATTAAACGGACTAATTGGATTGTAACTGACACCTACCGTCCACAAAGTTATTACGATTCCAGTAAATGGAGAGCCACGTGGAAAGGTGAAGGCGGTGGTGTCTTAATCAATCAGGCACTTCACCAACTAGATATTTGGCAGTGGACAACTGGGTATATGCCAAAGAGTGTTCGTGCCGTGTGTAGTTTTGGAAAGTATCATGATATTGAAGTTGATGTAACCGCATATGTGGAATACGAAAATGGGGCGACGGGCGTATTTATTACTTCAACCGGTGAGAAAAAACATGTAACGAACACTACATTAGATGTCACTGGAACCCATTAAACATGATTTAAAAAGAAGGAGCTAATTTAAATGATTAAAGTTGTAGCTAAAGCCAAACTAAAACCAAGTGTAAAGGTTGAAGACTATTTACGAATTGCTAGGGAAGTTATTTCAGAAACCCGCAAAGAAAAAGGGTGTATCACGTATACACTTCACGAGGATATCAATGACCCGACTATCCTGACGATGCTCGAAGAATGGGAGAATGAAGGGGCGCTACATCAACATAATAAAAGTGAACATGTTTTAAAAATTGTTCCAGAGCTTAGAAAACTTCGAGAAAGTACAGAAATCAATCTGTATCGAGAACTAAAGTAATTTTCATTAGAGTCGAGTACCAGCGTTCCAAAATCAATTCAGAAATTCACAAGAACCTGGTACTCCTCGCTAAGAAACTTCACATTAAGCTCAGCTTTTCAATAATTCTTCTTTTTCGATAAAGCATTTTCCCTGCTTCAGCAATATCATTTACAGCGGAGCGATTAATGAATGCACCGAACACGAGACCTGCAATCGGAATCATCTGAAAAAACTTTTTCCAACCAAGTTGATCCCGATAGGAAAAAAAGACTTCACGCCAGCCCTGTAGCTCAGAAAGCATCTCACGCTTAGAAGCATCATCAGGTGAATCAAATCGGGACAATTGGGTCAAGATAGCCTGTTTACCTACAATGTCGGCTGAAACATACTGCAAGCATTTTATGATAAACAATCGTTCCTCTTTCTGATTCGGGTCATAGCCATAACAAATCGCAATGTCTTGTAATGTTTTTAATTGCAAACTAAGCAATAACGGAATGTCGATTGTTAATGTGAAAACACCGCCAATACCTGTACTTGCTCCCTGTAGCGTTGCAAGTTTTTTGCGATTACCAGTTATTTGTTCAACAGCGGCATCCATAGTAAAAATTTGGAGCTTTTCAACATTTTCTAACGTACTCACATCCAAGTCAGGGTAATAAGAAGAAATTTTAGAGACGGAGCTTAAATAACTCCCCCCTGTTTGAATGTACTGGCCAAGCTCGTCCAGAAGTATACCGATTTTACGCTGAATGAAATCAGGCGTCCATTTATCAATTATTTTAAACGGTAAGCGCCCCAGCTTTTCCCAAAACCATAAATCACTCTGATCTTTTTCCCATTCCTCTACTTTTTTAAGCTCTTCCATGAGCTGTTCTTTAGAATCAATCACCGTTCTTTCCCCCTCTTTCTCAAATGAGTAAGTTATCCTAATAAAATCGGATCCATCCTTTTTTATAAAGACTAGCAATGATATTCAGGAATGGAGCCGGAATCTTCTTTGGAAATAAACGTCTGCAGTAAAATTTTTCGTAAGCCTTTTTTAAATCTTGCCACTGCCTACAATGCTTCGTTTGTCTAAAGCGGGCAACGTCAATTATTTTTACCTCATCGATAAAAGTAATTAAAATATTACGCAAGTGAATATCAGATGGATTTAGGCCCCTTGACGCTGCTAAGGATAGGGCATCATCGATTTTTTGAATATGTTCAGTCGTTACAGTTTTCCCAAGAGACAAGCATTCAAAAAGTGTATGGCCCTCAATATAATCCATCACGACATAATTCGATCTTGAATCATAGACAGTTGGATAATAAGTAAGGCCTTGAAGCTTTTTATAAATTTCAGTTTCCTCTTTGGCAAGGTATTCAAAAGCAGGGAAATATACTTTCATTGCACTCATTGTGGATTTTATTCTAAACACAAATGCACTTCTTCCTGTTCCAACATGCTCTAACGAATCATCAAAGCTAATTAAGCGATTTTTCTCGTTTATCGTAACTGTTTTTGCAAGCGCTTGATAGGTTTGCAAAGTTTGGCCTCCAATAATTTCAAAATGACAAAGGTAATATGTCCAATTCCTGGTCATATCCTCTCTAAAAAAACAAAAGACCTCACCAAATAATCGGTAAGATCTCGCAAACAACTGTCGTTGCCAACAAAGCCGGGGATTGCAATCCCGTAATGACGACTTTGCTGTATAGCTACTCCTCTTAAAGGAAGTTGAATATTTTTTTGTATGCTTATTGTAAGTGCTACCGTAATTGGAGTCAATTCAATAGCCTTGTGATTCATGACATTCAAATATGGACACGCCTGTTGATTAGCTAAGAATAACTAGTAAATCACATAATCAAACACTAGGTACTACCAACTCGCTTTTGTAATGCCCGGGATTTGACCTTTATGTGCAAGCTCTCGGAAGGCAATACGTGACGTGCCAAATTTCCGCATAAACCCTCTTGGTCTTCCAGTCAGTTTGCAACGGTTTTTCAACCTTGTTGGGGAGGAATTCTTGGGCAGCTTATTTAAAGCTTCATAGTCACCTTTTTCCTTCAGTTCTTTACGAAATGCCGCGTAATGAGCAACTAACTGCCTTTGTCTTTCATCCTTCGCTACTTTTGATTTTTTCGCCATTTTATCCCCACCCTTAATCAGTAATCATTCCGATTTAAAAAACACGAAAAAATTTTCACTTCGTTTCTCTATGAAGTGTAATTTTTCTCAAGCGTGGGCAGTATTTCTTTAATTCAATCCGCTCTGGATTGTTACGTTTGTTTTTTGTCGTAATATAATTACGATCTCCTGTTTCTGTACAGACCAATATAATATTTATCCTCATATTAAACTCCTCCAACAGATTATTTTCCAGCTTAAAAAACAGGCAATGGGTCTACAAAATTGGTCCAATCTTGTGTTAATTCTTCTTCTGTAAGTAAGCAATTCTCCAGGCCTTCCGTAATTTCCGGCTGATTCATGCTAATACCAATTAAGACTAATTCATTCATCTTTTCACCGGAATCTGCGTCCCAAAATCCAGCACTTTCAATACTTAAAGATGGACCCGCTTGGGAAATTAAAACCGCGATATCATTGCGAGTAGCCAACCAAAGAAATCCTTTTGCACGAACAATTTCAACCGGCCATTCTAAAAGCCAATTTTTTAAGCGCCCCGGATGAAATGGTTTTTGGCTCCGGTAAACAAACGATGCGATTCCATACTCTTCCGTCTCCGGAACATGCTCTTCATTCAGCTCTTTGATCCATCCAGCGCTGTAGCTAGACGTCTCAAAATCAAACAATCCTGTGTCAAGCACTTCACTCAGTGCCAGTTGGGATTGCACCGTTTCGATGACCTTTGCATCGGGGTTTAACGCGTGAAGAACCCCTTTCAGCTCGCCCACCTTTTCCTGTGGAATTAAATCTGTCTTGTTCAACAACAGCACATTGGCAAATTCAATCTGATCGACAAGCAAATCAGCAATCTCTCGTTCATCAACTTCCGTAACAGCCTCTCGTCTGTCAAGCAAAGTTTCACCCGATGTAAAATCTCGCCAAAAGGCATTGGCGTCCACAACGGTAACCATTGTATCCAGTCTGCAAATCTTCGACAAATCGATACCAAGTGTTTCGTCTATATAAGTAAATGTCTGCGCTACCGGAATCGGCTCACTAATTCCCGAAGATTCGATAACGATGTAGTCGATATCTCCAAGAGTCGCCAGCTTTTCTACTTCGAGAACTAAATCCTCTCGAAGCGTGCAGCAAATACAACCATTTTGTAACTCCACGAGCTTTTCTTCCGTGCGTGAAAAGCCACCCTGTTTAATCAAAGAAGCATCGATATTCACTTCACTCATATCATTAACAATGACAGCAACTTTCAGTTCATCTCGATTGTGTAGTATATGATTCAATAAGGTTGTCTTTCCCGCACCTAAGTATCCACTTAAGACAGTGACCGGTATCTTTTTCATTATTTCCTCACCCTTCTTGCTCCAAAAGTTATTGATTACTCAATGCTTTCGCTAACGTTTCGATGTTGTATTCCATTAAAGATAAATAGTCCTCTTTATTCTCCACATCCTTGGTCGTTAGGATACCAAGATTATGTAACATCAGTGAATCGGCACCGATTTCTTTTCGAATGACGTCGGCTAATTTAGAAGAGACGTTTTGTTCGAATAAAACATATTTTACGTCATGCTCTTTCGCGTATTCAACGAGAGAAGCTAGTTGCTTTTGTGAAGGTTCGCTTTGCGAATTTAATCCGGCAACTGCCACTTGTTCAAATCCATACGTATCAGCGATATAACCGAAAGCTGCGTGTGAGACGAAAAATGTTTTTATAGAAGCATTGGCTGCCATATCTTTAAATTTTTGATCAATTTCAAGTAAATCTTTTTTTAGTCCTTCAAAGTTTTGCTCAAATGCATCCTTTTTGTCAGGAGATGCCTCGATGAGCGAGTCTTTAATGGTTATTGCAAGTTCTATACTTAATATAGGTGAAATCCATATATGAGGATCGAACTCTCCATGGTCGTGCAAATCATGACCCTCTTCGTCATGCTCATGGGATTCATATCCCTCTTCTCCGTGATTGTGGTCATGACCCTCACCTAGCGACTCTTCTGGAATATCATCAGCGACTGCTACCATTTTGACGCGTTCGCCTTCCATGGTCTTTTCAGCATTCTCCACAAATCCTTCAAGCCCAAGTCCGATATAAAAGAATAAATCCGAATCAGCGAGTGCAATCATATCCTTTTGCGTAGGATCAAACGTATGCTCATCGGCCCCGGGGGGATAAATAGATTGGACATCAACCGCATCCCCACCAATCCGTTCTGTGAAGTATCGAAGTGGATAAACAGTTGTGTAGACAGATAAAACATCTTCACTTGCCTCCGTTTTCACCTTCTCTTTTGCTGACTCTTTGTTGCCACATGCTGCGAGTAATAATAGGATAATCACTGATAAAACCGAAAACAACTTCTTATTCATTGAATCAATTCCTCCTTCATCTCCACAAATCGTAATCATTACGTTTTAGGTGCTTATTTATCATACAAGAAGGATTTATTTTTTGCAACTGCATTTATACAAAATGTATATTTTAAAAAAGTAGATCTGGCACGAGACTGATCAGCTTGAAACTTTCATAGAAACATAAAAAAACGACTTGTTGAAGTCGTTTTTTACGTTTCCAATAATCTTCCTTTGAATTTCTCTTTCGGCTTCCTTTTTTTCTCCAGCAACCTATGAAAAATATTATTTGAAAGTAAGGATATGATAATGAAAATTGTACCTACATAATCATAAACAGTGATGCCTACACCTTGAAAAACTTGAATCACCAATGTCGTAACGGGTACAAAGTTAAGAAATAATAATCCATTCAACGGTGTGATAACACTCACGCCATAATTCCATCCTACCAAGGCAATAACGCCCGGGAAGATCACCATAAAAGCAATATGAGGGCTCGTCATGATCATCGTTTCAACCGTCGGAAACGAGATATATCCAGAAAGCGTCGCACCCAAAACGACAACGGCTGCCGTAGCCGTTCCAAGTAAACAGCTTAGCGTAGAATAACGTAATGCAGACCAGCCATCCTTACTAAAACGGCTTCCACCCATCGTGTAGACGACCCATCCAACGACTGCAATAAAAATGAATAAAGATGGAATAATATCATTTTCCGCTGTGAAAAATGCCCCAAAATGACCTTTTGTGACGACTAACGATGCGCCGACAAATCCTATAAACACACAAAATATCGTAATTGCATGAGGGCGTTGCTTTACTAGCGCCCAGACAATGACGATTGAAATCATCGGCATTAAAGCTTCCATAATGGAAGCTACCATTGTACCTGGATTGCCCAATAAGTCTTGTCCCCAGAAAATCAGCAAATTATAAACCGTAAAGGCCATTGTGCCGAAAAACCAAAGGTACCAACCTTTCCCTTCAAAACGAAAAGCTTGTTTACCTTCCTTCCATAACAGCCACACGATTAAAATGATCGTTACAAAGACATAACGAAAAATCGTAAAATAAAATGGGTCGATATGATGAAATGCATGATTCGCTACTGGAAACATGGCTCCCCACGATATTGCTGCGATCAAACATAAAATAGCTCCCCATAATACATTGTTTTTCATAAAACCCCTATCTCCTTCAATTGTCTTCTACCTATTCATTAAACCACAGGTCTGACATCTCTCAAAATGAACAATATTGATGCCTAACATCACTATTGTTGATATCATAGAATAAAAGTAAGTTGAAAGGGGTAATCACATGGAGTTTAAAGACTTGGAAATCTTTCAAATGGTTGCGCAAAAAGGTACGATTACCGAAGCTGCAAAAGAATTAAGTTACGTCCAATCCAATATTACATCAAGAATCAAGAAGCTTGAGGCTGAAATGAACACGGCTCTATTTAATCGTCACAACCGCGGAATGACGTTAACACCTGAAGGTAAAAAATTGCTTGTCTATTCCGAGAAAATCCTATCACTAACAAATGAAATGAAAAAGGTCGTCCAAAGTAAAACCGAGCCAGCAGGAAAACTGGAAGTTGGATCCGTAGAAACAGTCATTAAATTACCAGCTATACTATCTTCCTATAACAAAAAATATAAAAATGTAGACTTATCACTCGTGACAGGTGTTACTGAACAACTCCAAAAAGATGTATTAAATCACAGTTTAGACGGTGCTTTCGTGACAGAAATCGACCAACATCCTGAACTTGTTTCCCATGACGTCTTTCAAGAAGAGCTTGTCTTAATATCGGACAAGACGAAAACATCAATTGAACAATTGAAACAGGAACCATTCCTATGCTTTAGCAAAGGATGCGGTTACCGGGCAAGACTGGAAACATGGTATAAAGATCAAAACATAACGCCACAAAAAGTGATGGAATTCGGGACCTTGGAAACAATCATAGGCAGTGTTTCCATGGGACTTGGCATTACGTTTGTTCCAAAATCAGCCGTTTCCCACTTGGCAGAAAAAGGTCTTGTCCAGTATCATTACTTACCTGAAAAATATAGTAAAATCAATACCGTATTCATAAGACGAAAAGACGCGTATTTAACCTCCACACTCGAAAAGTTTATCGAAACATTTGAACATAGCGAAGGCGACCTGGCTTATCTGCTAACTTGACGATTTTGTCGAAACCAACCGCTTTTGGGACGAGGGAATAGAGGTCTTCTGAACTGGAGAAGGCCGCCCTCCATAATAAACAGCGATGGGTGCTATGACCTCCCCTAATTCATCCATTGTTTCATAAATGAACTGTTGAAAGCGCTCAAATGAGTCAATTGATAATGAATGGAGCTGCTTTAAATCTTCCTCAATCTGTTTTTCAGACTAATTTTCCATTTTCTTATAACGGACTGCGTAGTCAATCGTCCGTCGCTTCAACTCTAAGGGTGGTCTATCTATCGTATAAGCGATTAATGCCTCCGCCTCCTGTCCATGTCCACTAAACAATGGAACGAAGCAAGTAAATCCAAATGACTGATGAATCGGTTCAGCTAATGCTTTCATATCACGCGTATGGCTTGTAAAAGAGTGGAGCAAGAGAACAGCAATTTCATTGCCCTCTATAAAAATTGGTTGGGCTTTTTTAATGCGCACATCTTCACCTCATACTAAGGATTTTCTACTCTGTTTTTGTAAAACGGCTTATACCAATCTTCTTGATTACCATTTCTAAACATCGGCGCATACTTTTTTCCTTCTCAAATTCCGGTTTTTCACACGTATTGCACAAACTCACCTATGGGCTTTCGATAGCCTCTTGGTCTTCTACTTTCCACCTTTTCTTTTCCTATGGTAATCATCATAACCGGTTCATATTGCTCGGAAATAGACAATAACTTTTTTAGTTGCGCCGAATCATAGCCAATCATCGGGCATGTATCCCATCCCTTACTTTTTGCTGCAAGCATAAACATCATCGCTGATAATGAAGCATTCCGAATGGCTTCATCCCTCTGAAACACTTCTCCCCGGCTTTCATATAGAGAAATAACGTCTTGTATTTCATGTTCGTATTGTTGTTTATTCAAAATGCCAAGCATGAGTAGACCTTCATAAATCCGTTCCGTTTCTTTGTATGCATCCTTGTCACCTAGAACAATAATGACTGCCGAAGCTGAGTGAACTTTATATTGCCCAGATGCGGCTTTTCTAACCTCTTCTTTTAATTCAGAATCCAGTACTACAAGATAATTCGTATGTTGTAAATTAAATGCAGAGGGAGCCATCTTCACAAGACCGAAAATTTCATCGAGTTCCTTTGCAGTGATTTCAACCCCCTCCATAAAGTTACTTGCTGAACGTCGTTCCACTACTAACTGATTAAACGCTTCCATACTTTTACCTCCAAAATTATTTTAGTGAACTAACATGAGAAACTACAAGTCCATTGGTTGGTAAATCCCTATTTTTTAAGTTATTACTACTTCCATTTTATACTATTACTAATCTCGAATTCGAGGTATTATTAAACAAAAAAATTATGTCTTCACTTTTTTACTCACTTTACCCAAAAGCTTTACCATCATCTCGGACTCATTATCAGTTAAAGAGCCAAACAGATCATTCACCATCTCTCGATGGGTAGGCATGATTTTCTCCATTAAGCGAATCCCATCTTCCGTTAATAGCACATGGATGACTCGTCGATCATTCGGACATCCATTACGATTTAATAATCCCTTATGCTCCAGCTTATCTATAACATAAGTCATAGAACCACTAGAAATGAGTATGCTATTGCCAATCTGCTGAATCGTTTGCTTCTCCTCCAGATAAAGCGCCTCTAGTACAGAAAACTCCGTTATGTTCAGCTTATTAGTAAGCATTTCTCGCCTTATTCGCTCCTGAATTGCTTTGGTTGTTTTCATTAACATCAAATAGGTTTGATTTTCACATTTTCCATTCATTTAATCACCTCACGAGATGCTATCTCACTACTTCGGTCTTTCAATAGAAAATATATCACCAATCCGCGCGTAATTGGCACCTGCTAAACGACTAACTGCCTTTAAACCTCTAGGGTCGATTCGTCCATCTTCATATATTGCTTCATCGACATGAAATCGTACAACTTCTCCAATAAACAAATCACTACCCGGGGCATCTCCACCTAAAGGAATAGCCTGAACAAGTCTGCATTCCATTCGAACTTTCGCTTCCTTCACGCCCGGTACAGATATATTTTCACTTTGTACAAGCGTTAGATTCGCCAATTCGATTTCACTTTCAGTTGCCGGTAATGAGGCTGCAGTTTCATTAACCTTCACCATATTATCCTCATCCACGATATGCACAACAAATTGGCGATTACTATAAATATTTCGAGCCGTATCTTTTAGATGGTCATCCGGCCTTTGGATAGCAAGTGAAACCATTGGTGGGTTGGATGAAACAATATTAAAATAGCTAAAAGGTGCACCATTTACGATACCATCCTCAGATTGTGTCGTAACAAAAGCTATCGGTCTAGGAATGATAGAACCAATAAGAAGTTTATAATTATCCCGCTCACTATTTTCTTGAGGATTGATTGAAATCAACTGCCTTAGCCTCCTTATTTAGTCGATTGGACGCACTTGAATTGGAATAAGCGAATGAACTAATTGCTCACGACGCTGCTCATATTGTGCCGGTAACATCAACTGTGTTCCCATTGTTTCAGCTGTTTCATCATGGGCAAATCCTGGTGGGTCTGTTGCGATTTCAAATAGTATTTCGCCTGATTCACGGAAGTATAGTGCGTTGAAATAGTTTCGGTCCTTCACTTCAGTTACATATTGGCCATGATCTCCGGCATATTGTTGCCATTCAAGAAGAGCCGCATCATCTTTTGCACGCCATGCAATATGGTGAACAGTCCCGACACCCATTGTGCCACGAACACCCGTGATCATTTTTAAATCTATGATATTACCGATAGCAGCTGGAGCTTGATAGCGTGTATAATCACCTTCCGTTCCAACCAATTCAAGGCCCATTACATTAGTTAGTGTTTCGGCAGTTTCTTCTGGTTTGCTTGAGTACAGTGTTGCACCGCCGAATCCTTTAATGGCAACTTCCGGTGTTACGCCGCCAAATGTCCAGTTGTTTTGTCCACCTTCTGCGCGTGCTACAAGCTCTACATGTAAGCCGTGCGGATCATCAAATTGAATGACTTGTTCTCCAAATCGCTCTGCTTTTTTAAATTCAATACTAAATTTTGTCAAACGGTTTCCCCAAAAATCTAAAGATCCTTCTGGCACAACATACGTTGTTACACCAACTTGTCCGTCCCCAATTTGTCCTTGATAGGCATCTGCCCAAGGGAAGAATGTAATAATTGTTCCTGGCTTGCCTCCCCCATCACCAAAATAGAGATGGTAAGTACCAGGGTCATCGAAGTTCACGGTTTGCTTAACTAAACGTAAACCCAATACTCCCGCATAAAAATCAATATTTTCCTGTGGATGACCGACGATGGCTGTAATATGGTGAATACCTGCTGTTTGCTTTTTCATTATTATTTCCTCCTCTTTTTTTGAATGAACTTCATAAATTCTGAGCAAAACCTTTAATCTATTTAATAGCGTTTTGCTCAGAATTTATTTATTAAAATCACAAAATGTGCGCATACACATTTTGTGATTTGTAGAGATTTACTTACTTTTAGATTATTTACGTACTGTATTCAATGCAGTTGTCCAAGGAATTACTTGGTCTAGCATTTGATTTACTGAATCTGCTTGTACAGCAGCTGGTTTGAAGTCTGTACCATTTTCGAAGTCTGTAAATAATGATAATGCCGGATGTACACGAACATGTGCGACAAGCAATTCACTTAAAATGCCACGTAAATGTTCTGCAGCACGAGCTCCACCTACTGAACCGTATGATACGATACCCGCTGCTTTGTTGTTCCACTCATCACGCAAGTAATCTAATGCGTTTTTAAGTGATGCTGAGATAGAGTGATTATACTCTTGAACGATGAATACGAATCCGTCTTGTTTGGCAATGATTTCTGACCATGCTGCTGCACCTGATGCGTCGCCGCCTGCTTCACCTAACAGTGGTAATTTGTATTCTGCAATATCGATAATCGTGTAGTTTGCATCTCCACGTTTATCTGCTAGTTCTTTTACCCATGCTCCTACTTGTGGACTTACGCGTCCTTCACGTGTTGATCCTAAAATAATACCTATATTTGATTTTGTCATTATTTTTTCCTCCTCTTGTTGTGCTCCAAATAATTTACCGAAAAAGCCCATTTTCCAATTTCACCTCCTTATAAGTACTCTTTTTCAATTTTAAGCGTGCTACGCACTGTGTCGATTGGTCTCACTGTTGCTTCAATTTGCTCCCGTTTTCCTTCAAGGAATGGCGGTAGGGATAGAATTTCACCTACTGTTTCATAAGGCTCATCCCCCATAAATCCAGGACCATCTGTTGCCCATTCAAAAAGGATGCCAGGTGCTACGCGTGCATATAAAGATTCAAAGAAGAAGCGGTCCACATACCCAGAAGTACCGAAACCAGCAGCTTCCATATGTTCAATCCATTCATATAATACTTTCGTATCTTCTACACGGAAAGCCGCGTGATGCACTGTACCGAATCCTTGTCGACCCGCTGGTAAAGTCGTATTGTGCTCGACAATTACTTGCGCACCATTTCCACCTTCACCAACTTCAAATAAATGCTGGGAACCCTCTTGTGCAATCTCGCGCATTAACATTACTTTTTCCAATACTTCCTTCAAATAATCAAATTGTTCGATGCGAATATGAATGGGTCCTAAACCTGTAATCGCAAATTCCAAAGGTACCGGACCATTCTGCCAAGGCGTGCCTGATGCAACACCCTTGTTCAATTCATCAGACACTAACATATATTGTTGGTCATCAAAGTCCACAAATGAAATTGTTTTCTTCCCAAACGTTTCTTCAATACCTGTATTTTTCACTTCGTACTTATCAAAACGTTTCACCCAGTATTCAAGTGCAGCATCCGTCGGGACACGGAAAGCTGTTTTGTAAATCTCATTCGTTCCATGTGTACCTTTTGGAATACCAGGGAAATCAAAAAATGTCATGTCCGTACCAGCAGAGCCTTTATCGTCTGCGAAGAATAAATGATACGTTTGAATATCATCCTGATTGACTGTTTTCTTCACAAGACGCATTCCTAATACATATGTGAAAAATTCATAGTTTTTCTCTGCACTGCTCGTAATCGCTGTTACGTGGTGCATTCCTTTTAAATGGTTCATTCTATTTCCTCCTATTGTTATTTCGAACCAATATACCTTGAATTCTAGATATATTGATTCAAAAAAATTTACTACCCTTATCAAATTTACTCGATTTTATTAATACCTCGAATTCAGTTATCTTGAATTCAAACTAAATTTAACATAGATTTAATCTTACTGTCAACACTTTAGTTTAAAAAGGGTAGTGACAAGTACTTTAAACGTAAATACTTCCCTTATCAACTCGTATGAAATTTCCTACTTCAATCGGGGAATGATATTTTAAGTAGCGCACACCTAGTGGTATAGACAACTATACCACTAGGTGTTAAAATGAAATTTGAGGTTACGTCTTGAGGATGAAGGGAATTTACAGAATGATAAACAAAAACTCGTCCATACCAATTTATTCTCAATTGGAACAAGTAATAAAGGAATTAATCACGAAGCAACTAAATCCCGAAGATCTAATACCCTCCGAGCGCGAATTTGCTGAGAAGTACGAAGTGAGTAGAATGACAGTAAGACAAGCGATTACTAATCTTACAAACGATGGCTACCTGCAACGTAAACGCGGAGTAGGAACCTTTGTTGCATTGAAGAAGCTCGAGCAAAATTTAGATCACTTAACGAGTTTTTCGGAGGATATGCGTTCACGAGGGATGGAACCAGGCACAAAGGTATTAGCATTCAACAAAATTGAAGCAAACGAAGAGATAGCGCAAAAATTAGGGCTAAAAGAAGGATCACCTATTTATGAAATCAAAAGATTGCGCTTAGCCGACCATTTACCAATTGCTTTACAACTATTTTATACGTCAGTGGACCTCGTGCCAGGGTTAACAAAGGAAATTGCAGAACAGTCCATCTATCAATATGTCGAAAGTGAGCTTAACTTGAGTATATTGTCCGCACAACAGGATGTAGAAGCAATGGTTGCCGAGAAGCGTGAAGCAGAAGCTCTTCATATTAAAGTGGGTGATCCCGTACTCTATATTTCCCGAGTAGGTCTTGTTGAAAATGATAGTCCATTAGAGTTTGTACAATCATTTTATCGTGCTGACCGCTATAAATTCAAAGTGAAAGTGACAAGATAAAATACTAATTAAATGGAGGAATTTCTGTGAAAAGATTATTAGATTGTACCGCTTCCGATTTTCAAAAAATGAATGGCCAAGACTTAAAGAAATCGATACGCGCATGTGAAGGAAGAGTGATGTTATCGGAGACGATGACTTCTGTAGCACCATTATATCCAGGTATTACAAATGCTGAACTTGCTGCTTCCTTTGGTGCGGATTTACTATTATTGAATTTATTTGACGTTTTTAACCCTGCCGTTGAAGGATACAAATGCGATGAGAATGAATCAATCATTCAAAAGGTAAAAGAATTAACAGGGCGTCCTATCGGTCTAAATTTAGAACCCGTTGATCTGAACGCTGAACAAATTGAAAAGCTAGATACTGTTTCAAAGGGGCGAACAGCTACCGAAGAAGCATTACGTGAAGCTAAAAAGCTAGGCTTTGATTTTATTTGTTTAACTGGGAATCCCAAAACCGGAGTGACAAACGAGGAAACAGTCGTTGCCATTAAGAAGGCACGGGAGATTTTTGGTGAAGAAGGATTAATCATCGCTGGGAAAATGCATGGCGCTGGTGTCGCAAACGAAACAGGTAGCGGCATTATTTCAGAGGCGACTCTTTCAAGCTTTATCGAAGCAGGCGCTGATGTTATTTTAATGCCTGCCCCGGGAACTGTGCCAGGAATCACAGTCGATACAGCTGAAAAATACGTTCGCTTCGTCCACGCAAAAGGCGCGTTAGCCATGCTCACTATCGGCACAAGTCAAGAAGGAGCAGATGAGGCAACAATTCGTCAAATCGCACTCAATAGTAAAATGGCTGGTGCAGACATTTACCATATCGGCGATACAGGATTTTATGGAATCGCGGTGCCAGAAAACATCATGACCTATTCAATCGTTATCAGAGGCAGACGCCATACGTATGTAAGAATGGCAGCGTCAGTTAGGCGCTAAACGAGGATTTATCATACCGCCCAAACACTCCACTTTACTTTCAACTTGCAATTGTACTGAATACCGTGTAAGGTGGTAATAATTTAATATTACTTATTTCGAAACTTTGAAGTAAGGATAGAGGCGCAAAAACCATTAGTAGACAATCCGAGGATAATGAGATCCTACGAAGATTGTAGAAAGGGGGATTTGCCGAAGTGGAGAGACACTCATTATCTCGAAGCTGGTTCTGCGTTGAATAAGTGCAGGATTGTCATATAGGAAACTATATGGAGGGCTATCTTATGCAAAGAAATAATCCATTATTTCACTGCAACAACGAGCCCTCGTTGTTGCTTTTTTGCGTCTACTGATAAATTGCCCTCCACCCTCTATTTTATTTTTTATTTATCAATTACGCCTTGGCGTAATTGCGTCCGGATTTTTTTCGAGCTCGCTCGAATAGCTTCCTTAAAAATCCGTGACATCCGCCGGAGGCTTTATCTGAATTCAGCAAAGGTTTTCCGCTGAATTCAGATAATAAAAAATGAATAGGATGTGGAGAATGATGAATTTCGGACAAATTGTAACAGCGATGGTAACTCCTTTTAATGAACATGGGGACATTGATTTTGAAGCAACCAAAAATTTGATTGAGTATTTAATCGCCAATGGGTCGGATAGTTTAGTGGTGTCAGGGACGACTGGTGAGTCCCCGACGTTAACGACGGAAGAGAAAATAGCATTATTCAAATTTACAGTGGAGGTTGTCGATGGCAGAGTGCCGGTAATCGCTGGAACGGGCTCGAACAGCACAAGGGAATCGATTGAACTGACGATGTTAGCAGAAGATGTTGGTGTCGATGCGATTATGCTCGTCGCTCCCTACTATAATAAGCCATGCCAAGAAGGATTGTTTCAACACTTCCAAACGATTGCAGCGGCGACTTCTTTACCAATTATGTTATACAATGTGCCGGGACGAACAGTTGTCAACATCGATGTCGACACAGTCATACGCCTCGCAGCAATCACTAATATCGTCGCGATTAAAGAAGCTAGCGGTAATTTGGATGCAATGGCTGAAATCATCGAGCAAACACCAACAGAATTTTCCTTGTATAGCGGCGATGACGGCCTAACTATCCCGGTATTAGCAATTGGTGGAGCTGGCGTTGTTTCTGTCTCCTCCCATGTTGTAGGAAATGAAATGCAAACAATGATTAAAAACTTCAAAATGGGCAATATCAAAGAGGCGGCTGCAGACCACCGTAAATTGTTGCCTATTATGAAAGCCCTTTTTGCCGCCCCAAATCCATCACCAGTAAAAGCGGCATTGAATCTAAAAGGAATCCCCGTCGGCGGCGTCCGTTTGCCGATGATTCCATTGAACGATGAACAGCTCCATTCATTGCAACGTACGTTGTCTAGTTATGATAGTGTGAGTGTTTGATCATCACGGTGACACATTCACCTAAACACTTAGAAAAACACCATGCCCTATTCAATTCAATCAGGATTAAAGTACGACGGATAAAAATGGCAGCAGCTGTAAGGTTCTGAAAGAGGACATCCGTCCGACTCTAAAAAGGCTATCCAAAAGTTTATTACACTTTTGGATAGCCTTTTTCATTGATATGAAAGTAAACACTTGATGTTCATTAAAGAGGCAAGTCCTTGCCCTTAAAAACACGTATACCAATGATATAAATAACAATCCCCACAACCCCAAGTATAGTAAATGGCAACCAATAACTATCTCCACTTAAAATAGCAGCTGTGTCAAACAGTGAATTCAACGATAGATATTTGAATCCCTCCAAACTATCACTTACCTGTGCCATCAGGTGAAATAAGAAGAAGGCAACCGGAATACCCGCACCTAATGCCAGCGAATGTTTAGATAAATTGAAAATACAAGAGAACATGAAAGAAATGCCACTTGTTGCAAACATAAGAAGAAATAAGCCTGCATTCAGCGCTATAAAATCTACCAAATAGGTACCCAAATCTCCTTGAGAAATGTGTATGGCTACCATTCCCGCAAGCGTCACGATTAAAAACATCGTAAAAACAGCTGCAATTAAGTACAATGCCTGTGTTCGTACGACTGCCGTTCTCTTAATTGGCGTCGATAACAAATAGGCCATCGATCCTTTGTCTACTTGGGAGGCAACTAAACTATTTGCAGTCATAATTATAAAAATAAGAGGCAATATAACACCATGAATCGAATAAAACGTTTGTGTCAGCATCCCTAAAAAGCTTGTATCACCTAACAGACTTGCTAACGGCGTATCTTTGACCATATCGGCCATATTTGTTAGCGTAGAAGGTTCGAATACGGCAATCAGCACTGCATTTAAAACACTTAATACGACTGTAAATACAATCCACAGTTTGTAATTAGCCCGCACTGTTTGTTTAAAAATCGTGGCATTCATCATGACAAGCATCCTCTCTTAATATAGGCTTTTGAAGTATTTTTCAAGTGTATACTTGATCTCTGTAATAAATTGAATAGGATATCCTTTTAACACCCGTAAAAATGGATTGATATCCTGGTCATTCACAGTAACCGTGATTTGATACTGATCCTCTCTTTTTTCTATAAAAGTGAAGGGTTCGGATAAAAACCTTTGATAGTCTTGTGAAGTAGAAAAAGCAATTTTATATACCTTATCTGTGTTGTGTTTCACTTCGATTGTTGGTTTAACCGCGATAATCTTCCCTTCTTTAATAAGCGCCACTTTGTCACAAGTATGCTCAACCTCTTCAAACATATGGCTCGACATAAAAATGGTTTTTCCTTTTTTCTTTTCCTCATTTAATAAATTGACAAATTCAACTCTCATTAACGGGTCTAGTCCTGTTGTCGGCTCATCAAGGATTAAGATGTCTGGATCAGCCATGAAAGCTGCTACAATCGCTGTCTTTTGCTTCATCCCTTTAGACATTCGTTTTAAATTTGCTGTCGGATCGAGTTGAAGCTTGTCAATCATTTCATTTGCATAAGACATATCTGTTAATCCGATTAATTCGGCTTGCCATTTTAAGAATTCTGTTCCCGTTTTGGCATCTGGAAAATTAATTTCGCCAGGAATATAACCAATGTATTGCTTTGTTTCTGCAGAATCCCTCCAGCTATCTAACCCATTGATGAAACAATATCCAGCTTGTGGTTGTAGAAACCCCATCATATGACGGATAACTGTTGTTTTACCTGCCCCATTCGTCCCTACAAAGCCAAAAACTTCACCCTTTTCAATCGAAAGGTTAATATCAAATATGCCTCTGCCATTTCCATAGTCCTTTGTCATGTTTTTAATTTCAATAGTCGACATATTACTTAGCACCTTCCTCCGTATCTAAGTTGCGATCATAAAACTTCATAAAGTAATCTTCTAACGTGAATTTAATTTCAGAGAAGAACTTTAAGTCATATGTAGAAATATGATTGATAAAATGATTGATATCATTGTCCTCTACTTGGATTTTCGCTTGTTTCTTCAAATGATTGGCGTCTAGCACATGTAGGTCCTTCTTCGCTTCTATGTCCTCATAAAAACGATTGAATTCCTCAGTACTTAAAAATTCGATTTCAAATACTTTTTGTTCGTTATAACGTAGATCATCCGCCACAAATGATGATATTAATCGTCCATCTTTAATAATCGAAATCCTGTCACATGTAGCATCGATTTCACTAAATATATGACTGGAAATAAGGATTGTTTTTCCACGCTCTTTTTCTGCTTTAATAAATTCTATAAAAACAGTTTGCATGATTGGGTCCAGTCCACTCGTCGGTTCATCCAAGACAAGTACAGCTGGGTCGTGCATAAAAGCCGTAACGATTGCTAGCTTACGCTTCATGCCCAAGGACATACGTTTTAGTTTCCCTGCTGGTTCTAGTTCAAACTTGTCAATTAAATAATCTGTATGCGTAAAATCCTTAATGCCTCGTAAATCTGCCATCATTTTTATAAATTGTGTACCCGTGAGTGATTCTGGTAGCGCGATTTCCCCTGGTAAATAACCTAGATTTTTTTGAATGTCAGCAGCATGCTCCCAACTGTCTAGGTTATTGACAAATGTATGCCCCTTCTGCGGTTTAGAAAAGCCCATAATATGACGAATTGCAGTTGTTTTACCTGCCCCATTAGGTCCGAGAAAGCCATATACTTCCCCTTTATTCACAGTAAATGACACATCGAATACGCCTCGATTATGGCCATAGTCTTTTGTTAAATTTTGAACCTGTAATACAGACATTTAAAAACCCCCTTCTGAAAGTAATGTACTTATACCCGTTTATTTAGTACAGTAACAAACAACGTGTTGTTTATCTTCTATCTATAGAATAGATAGAAATAAAAAGTAAGACAAGAATCAGTAATAGTAGTTGTGTTGCTTATCCAACATATCGGCATTTTCTGTTGGATAAAATGAAGGAGGACAGAACCTTGGATGAATTATATACAGACTTACGGGTTATACGCACAAAAGAAGCGATACGACACGCACTCGTAGAATTGATTGATGAGAAAGGCTTCGAGGCTATTACGGTGAAGGATATTGCTTCGAAAGCAAGGATCAACAGAGGTACTTTTTATGCACATTATGTAGACAAAAATGATTTGATGAATAAATGCCAGGAAAGTATTCTGAACGGTATGAGGAGCATTGTGACAAAGAAAATACCCGTTGCGCTAGAAAGCTTTACTATGAACAAAACACCTGATTTTAATGCATTCACTCCTGCAATTTCTATATTTGAGTATCTTTACGACAACAGGGAGCTTATGAGAGCCTTGTTAGGTACAAGAGGAGATGTTACCTTTCAAACGAAATTGAAAAGCTTAATGTGGAGAATACTATTTGAGGGCAATGAAATATCTACTTTCAATAAGGAGAATTTACTTGTACCTGGTGAATATTTAGTTTCCTATATCGCCTCGGCACACATAGGCGTTATTCAACAGTGGCTAGATAGCGGCAGTCAAGAATCACCACAAGAAATGGCACGGATTTTATCGACCATCACACTAAACGGTCCTTTCTATGCTGCTGGGTTAAAAAAGTGATTTCAGTATGTCTCCACACAATTTGAATCAGTGAATATGAATCAATTAAATAATTTAAAGTGATAGAGCATTCTACTGTATTGTGGGATGCTTTTATCTTTATCTAAAATCAAAAAACGTTTTCCGAACGATAATAATACATCTATACGCAATAGTAATTTATTGCAAAACGATAAATACGGTGTTAGAATCAATTTTACAATAACTAAATGAGGTGCTTTTATGAAACGAGGGTCAACACTATTTTTAAAGACGGCTGTTATTCTAATGGGAATGCCAGTCCTTGCTCTGTGTACATTTGGGGTATATCAGCTCGCCAATAATCCAGTAAACCCGGATTATGCCCATATACTCTATCCCATTTTAATAGGTATGTATGTCTCGGCTATACCGTTTTTCATCGCATTGTATCAGGCTTTTAAACTGTTAAATTATATTGACAATAACCAATCTTTCTCGGAGCTGTCTGTTACAGCGCTCAAAAATATTAAATTCTGCGCAATGACAATTAGTGGATTGTATATGATCATTCTGCCATTTGTATTTCTCGTTGCAGATCTAGACGATGCACCGGGTTTAGTCATAGTTGGAATGGTTCCTGTTTTTGCTTCAATGGTGATTGCTGTCTTTGCCGCTGTTCTTCAAAGACTTTTGCAAGAAGCAATTCATATAAAATCAGAAAATGATTTAACGGTCTGAGGTGATAATATGACGATTATAATTAATATTGACGTGATGCTGGCTAAAAGGAAAATGAGCGTAACTGAACTTACAGAAAAGGTCGGAATCACGATGGCTAATATTTCTATATTAAAAAATGGCAAGGCAAAAGCAATTCGTTTATCCACTTTAGAGGCGATTTGTAAGGCTTTAGACTGTCAGCCTGGAGATATTTTGGAATATCGAAGTGATGAGGACAAGTAATCTGTGGAACTTCTATCGTCAGAAAAAATCGTTGGAGGCATTAATCATGAGAGCACTTAAACAACTTGTTCGTTTCGGCTGGGAACAAGCCCTATCCTGTTTGTTTCCCGTCGTTATTTTCGCCTCTTTGGCTTTGACGCAAATCATCTCCCTCCCCTTTCTGCCACGGTATGACTGGATACTTATCATCTGCCTTCTGATGCAATGGTGGATGGTGCGTTCAGGACTTGAAACTCGGGATGAATTAAAGGTTATTACATTGTTCCATGTTATTGGACTTGCTCTTGAAATTTTCAAAGTACATATGGGTTCGTGGTCTTATCCAGAGGAAGGCTATGTCAAAGTTTTTGGCGTGCCTTTGTATAGCGGATTCATGTATGCAAGTGTCGCAAGTTATCTCTGCCAAGCGTGGAGAAGGCTTGATGTTGAACTCGTTAAGTGGCCACCTTTTTTACTAGTTGTCCCTCTTGCAGCTGCGATTTATTTAAACTTTTTCACCCACCATTATTGGATTGATGTGCGTTGGTGCTTAGCTGCACTTGTCATAATTGTCTTTTGGCAATCGTGGGTCACGTATAGGGTTGGAAAGACCCGTTACCGTATGCCACTCGCGCTTTCCTTTGTGCTCATCGGATTTTTTATATGGATAGCAGAAAATATTGCAACATTCTTTGGCGCTTGGCAATATCCAAACCAAAACGATACATGGAGTCTTGTTCATCTAGGTAAGGTGAGCTCATGGCTTTTATTAGTCATTGTCAGCTTTCTGATTGTGGCGACTTTAAAGAGGGTTAAAGGGAACAGTTCTACTTAAACCGATAACCCTCTGTATCGTTTTAAGTAATTGCCGATTTGAATACTCCACCTTTATTATTCCCTTCTGAGCAGACAATAACATTTGTAAGACCACCCTTCTTCTCCAATGTTTTTCACAATGACAGACTCTCCTCCTTATCCTGTAAGCATAATAGCGCCAATTGTTTGACGTTATTCCTAAAACGGTGTTATGTTACGAGAAACAGAACCTCCTACAAAATACTTTTGTCCACACTTTTATTTACTCGTAAGAATATAATGTATTTATAAGAATGTACAACCATGATTTGACTATGTGGTTTAACATACTATTTAAATAAAAATTGTCAAAAACCCATTTACGCAATAACCCAAATTCAAATAAAAGGAATGATTCCATGTTACATGCGAAATTAGAGCCGAAAGTTCTTGATATTCTAAAAGATAAAATTCAATTAATCGAAACAGATGAAGGAGCCATTTACTTAGTTGGTCCCATTAAATTACCCGTCAACCTTTACGGAGAAACGGTTATTTTTCAATGGTATTGTTGGCTGAATCGCTGCCAAGTAACAGAGAACTATCAGGAAATTATTGATCAGCTTTCCTCTGCTAATTTGGCGGATTACCAACAGTCAAGCGTGCTTGTTTACGGAGATTTTAAAGAGTCAGATGATGCACTCATTCGGATGCATTCCATTTGTCATACGGGAGACATATTTGGTAGTAAACGATGCGATTGCGGCTATCAATTAAAACAATCTATGCAAAATATTGTCGAGCATGGGACAGGTGCGCTGTTTTATTTAGCGAACCATGAAGGCCGCGGAATCGGATTATTTAGCAAGGCAATGGCTTATGTACTCCAAGAGAATGGATACGATACAGTAGAAGCAAACGAAAGCCTTGGCTTTGTCGATGACTCTAGAAATTACGATGATGCCATTCGCGTCTTAAAGACGCTCCGAACAAAACCAGTCAAGCTTATGACGAATAACCCCAAAAAACTCGAAGCAATGAAGAATGCTGGCCTTCCTGTTTCGGGTCGCGAGCCACTGTGGGGAGATCAATCAGAGTTCAACGAAAAATATTTGCAAACAAAGATTCGGCGCTCTGGCCATATTGAGGAAGGGAATCAGCCGAATGACTAACCATGCGTTTTACATGAATTTGGCCCTAGAAAATGCACAAGCAATGAAGGGACAAACTGACCCAAACCCACTTGTAGGTGCAGTTATTGTCAATGAAAACCGAATCGTTGGGATAGGTACGCATTTAAAAGCCGGAGAACCCCACGCTGAAGTACATGCCATTCGAATGGCTGGTAAGAAGGCAAATGGCGGAACAATTTATGTCACCCTTGAGCCATGCTCTCATGTTGGAAGAACGGGGCCATGTGCAGAAGCGATTGTTGAAGCGGGAATAAAGACTGTCGTTATTGCCACACTCGATCCGAATCCAGTCGTAGCCGGAAACGGTGTGAAGATTTTGCAAGATGCAGGAATTGAAGTCGTTATCGGCGTATTAGAAGAGAAATCCCGAAAGATGAACGAAGTGTTTAACAAATTTATCGTCGAACAGAGGCCCTTCGTCACGATGAAAGCCGGAAGTACATTGGACGGAAAAATTGCTACACATACAGCTGATAGTAAGTGGATTACATCCGCCGAGGCAAGAAACGATGTGCATGTATTGCGCAATGAGAACATGGCCATTTTAGTCGGTGTCAATACGGTAATCGAGGATGATCCTGAACTAACAACGAGGATTCCGAATGGTAGAAATCCAATTCGCGTCATTTTAGATTCTACATTACGCATTCCTCTTGATTCGAAAGTAGTAACGGATGGACAAGCAGAAACGTGGATTTTCACTGCAACTACGTATAAGGAAGATGCTAAGAAAAGATTAGAAGAAAAAGGCGTGTTGATGTACCATACTTCTGGAAGTAAACATGTAGACACCGATGAAGTACTTCAGATTCTTGGTGAAAAACTTGTTTCTTCTGTCTTGATTGAAGGTGGCGGTTCGATTCATGCCGCCTTCCTTGAAAGGCAGCTCGTCGACAAGGTGGAGATTTATATTGCTCCAAAATTAGTCGGCGGCTCACAAGCGCCTACATTCTTGGAAGGTACAGGCGTTGAATTAATGCGTGATGCTGTAGATTTAGAAGACCTCCATATTACGCAAATAGGTAAGGACTTCAAGTTCACGGGCTATCCGAAATATACTAGACAACAAACTAATGAGGGTGTTTAACGATGAAATTTGGTTTTGATATCGATGATACATTGATCAATTTAAGAGAACACGCTTTTCAACTGTACAACGAAAAGTTGAATCGCGATGTACATATAGATCTTTTTCACGCATTAAACAAGGTAGAAATTCATGACATCTTCGACATGACGGCTGAAGAAGGCAGTCAAATGTGGAATCGCTCACTCGAAGAAATCTATTATACATCGTGCCCACCGTATCCTGATGCTGTAGAAACATTGAAAAAGCTAGAAAAAGATGGACATGAAATCTATTATATTACGGCAAGGCCAAAGGAACATGGCGAACGTACAATGGAATGGATGATTGAACAAGGCTTTCCTGTTCAGAAAGAACGATTTTTTTACGGAATGAATGATGAGGACAAGGTTCATATTATAAAAGATTTGAATCTTGACTATTATTTCGATGACAAGCCTGCAGTTCTTGAAACATTAAGGGATTGTCAGCTAAACTTGTTTGCGAAGGCTCAATCCTACAATAAGCATTTGGATATTCCACAAATCACAAATTGGTCTGAACTAGCCGATTTGCTCAAAAAACAATTTAATTAAACACCAGGCGCTCTGTATATAGATGCTTTTGATCGCTTTGGGATTGAACTGACTTCTATACAATAAACGTACTGTTTTATGAATAGGGATGCGACTTTGTCGCATCCCTATTCATTCTTTGCGGTAATCGTATCGTGATCGTTCATCCGTCGCTTTCCAAAAACGTAGACACACAAAGTGCTGATGCTTTTGTGGACGAGGGAATAGAGGGCTTCTTAACTGGAGGGAGCCGCCAAAGATACAATTTTGGCGGCAAAAACTTTCACAATAGTCTTTTCCATTATTATTTTAGAAAGTGTTACTTTTAACTAGAGACACCCCGTACAACGTGCAATAGTTCCCGTAATGATATCTTCGGGAACTTATACTCTTTGTAAAAAGTTATCTATTCTTTTCTTTCCAAGCAACAGCATTTTTCACTTAAAAATTGTGGGTTCACGACAGGCGATTATTCATAACAAGATAACCGAAAAAGCATGGCTAGAAATGACGAAGTCGTTTCTAGCCATGCTTGCTTATCGGTAATGATGTCTTGAATAGTTGGCCGAAAGCCAACCGGAACTAGTCCTGTGAAAAAGTGGTTTTCAAGCCTTTGTTTAATTACAATTTATGCAAGTAAATGATTAATCAACAGAAGTGTTCATAAACTCCACTTTATTTTTTATCTTTTTCAAATAACACGATTAATGCAGGAAGTAGAATTCCACGGATTACAAATGTATCTAAAAGAATTCCTACTGCTACGATAAATCCAAATGTAAACAACAATTGAATCGGTTGCGTCATAAGTACAGCGAAGGTAGCTGCAAGTAAGATACCCGCGGAAGAAATAACTCCACCTGTATTTGCAACCGCAATTTGAACGGCTTCTTTTACCGAGTGTTTTTTACGCTCTTCTATAAATCTTGAGATTAAAATAATATTGTAATCTATCCCGAGTGCCACTAAGAAAACAAACGAGTACAGCGGAACTCGATTACTAATCGTATCCAGATCAAAGAATAAATTAGCCAAGAACATTCCTAACCCTAATGCCGCCAAAAATGACAGTAAAATGGTTCCCATCATATAAATAGGCATCTTAAATGATTTTGTTAAGAAAATGAGCATGATAAATATGAGGATTGTTTCAAATAACACAATGACTAATAAATCACGATCGTTTACTGATCGATCATCTACTTTAGTTGCCGTCTCCCCAGCAAAATGTAATTCCCCATCTAGTTGACTATCCTGCACAAGGGTTGCAGCATTATCACGCATGCTTTCTAATGCATCCATTGATTCAACCGAGTAAGGATTTTCTTTAAACGTTAATTGGTACTGAACGGCTAACCCATCTCCTGATAACCCAGTAGAACGCACATTGTTTACCAATTCTTGTTTAGCTAGCATCTCCAGTAAACTTGCTTGCGCTTCAGGTGTAATTGCATTTTTTGATTCAAATAAAACAGTCGTTGGAGCAAGATCCCCTTTTTCAAATTCCTTTTCAATGACCTCATATCCTTCGCGAGAAGGCATATCACTTGGAAAGGATTTGATCGTATCAAATTCATATTCCAAATTGAACATATTTAAAGCGGATACCAATAAAAAGGCGAATACCGCCAAAGCAGAAAAAATGGGCTTCTTCACAGTAAATGCGCCAATTCTGTTCCACAAAGCATTCGTTTTTACTTCTGTCTCTCCAAATTTCGGAACTTTAGGCCAAAATGATTTCCTTCCGAAAAGTGTAAATAATGCAGGGATTAACGTTACCGTTGCTAACATAATAACGAACATTGTCGTTCCAAAGATTGGGGCAAAGTTACGATAGTCACCAAACTCCGCAAAAAATAGAACAAGCATGGCAGCAAGTACAGTTCCACCGGCGAAAAATACCGGGATTCCCGTTTCACGCATCGCCCACTTCATCGCGTCATATTTGTTTTCATAGTTTTTCAGCTCTTCTCGATAACGAGAGAAAACAAATAATGAATAATCAATTGTGGCGGCAAATAATAAGATGGACATAATAGATGTCGATTGACTTGCTAATTCTAACCCCGCTTTCCCAAACAAACCTAATATTTGGTTCACTACTTCATAGACAAATGCCGTAGCTAATAAAGGAATCAAAGCAAGTAGCGGCGAACGATAAATGACGATCAATAAAATCAAAATAATTCCGACCGTTGATAAAATTAATACGAGATCGGCTCTAGAAAATAAATTTACGGTATCAATAGCAATTCCTGCAGGACCGGTCATGTAAACCGTCATACCCGTTTGGTCTTGTATGATTTCCTTTACCTTCTCTACACTTACCTCTAATTCTTTCGTATCTAACGATGGATCAAAACTTAAAGGGATAACCGCTGTCTCTTTATTTTCCGAGAAAAAACTAGCAAGAGCCTGTGGTGGCAAACTACTGAAAGGCAGCATTTCTTTTAGCCCATTAATTTCAGCGGCACTTACATCATCAAGTACCTTACCAATCACTTCCATCTTGATTTCTCCATTTTCGGATTGCAGAACAAGAATACCTGGAATACTTTCAGCATCCTTAAAATGCTCATCAATATTCTCTTGAGCAATGACAGATTGAGCATCTTCCGGTAGAGATTGAACACTCGACACTTTGTATTCACTTGCACTTGGAGCAAATACAGCCAACAATACGGTTATTGCTAACCAAGTTCCTAAAGTAATCCACATTCCTTTTTTCGTAGTGACAAAATCTGTGATGTGGCGTATTATCATCTTCATGATTTCACTCTCCAATAAAGCAAAGTTGGTGACACTAGTGTCACTTTCATAATCATAACATTAAAGGTGACACCTGTGTCAATTACTCATTTATGAACATACCGTGACATAATATTTCTTTTATTGAGGCAACCCATTCTTCTTCTGGAATACCGAAATGATTTGGTATTGCAATCGTTTGAAAAATCATTCCCAATAAAACCGCTGTCGGTAAATGACTTTTAATCACTTTCTCTTTCCTACCTAAATCGATAAATCCTCGGAATTGCTTATACATCCGGACATAATACTCACTTAGTCTAGACTTATTATCTTCCATTGCTCTTGCTGGATTACCCTGGATCTGTCTAATGATTTCTAAGATATGGTTACTATTATTATACTGAAAAATAAAATCAATTAGCATATGAAATTGAGTTTGAAAATCTCCCTCTTTATCAAGTGTATTAAACTCCTTTAGAAAATAGTTCATCTCAAACGTAAGAAATTCTGCTATGAGCTCATCTTTATTTTCATAATACTTATATATACTTCCTCTAGATACACGTAAACTGCCTGCCAATTTACTAATCGTAAACGAGTCATAGCCATCTCTGATGAATATCACTTTAGCAGCATTAAACAACTCTGTATCAGTAAACTTCCGTTCCCTTGCCATATACTACTCACCTCACGCCTTACTTTCCTATCTAGTATTGTACATAATATCTTCATGCTAAACTATCCTTAAACAAGCACTTCCGAGGATATTACTTCAAAAATTTGTTCATTTATGATAAAGTCAATGAAGACTCAAATTGAAGCGAGAAGATAAAAATGACACAACCTTCATTTAAAACTATATTTTTTTATAAAATACAAAACCTCGACTGGAAACAGTCGAGGTTTTTTGTTGCTTAAGGGAAAGTATTTTTCTCATAGGTTATCTGTACAACACCAGTTTCAAAATAAAGAAACCAGAACGGAGCGAACTAAGTGGATAACCAAAAGTATAATGATCTTAAATTAGGTGAACGCGGAGCAATTATTAGCATTGTCGCCTATATATGTCTTTCCATTATAAAATTAATCTTCGGTTATTTAAGTGACTCTGAAGCTTTGAAGGCAGATGGTTTAAACAATGCGACTGATATCATTGCTTCGATTGCTGTTCTCATAGGATTACGCTTTTCACAAAAGCCCCCTGACAAAGACCATGGTTATGGCCATTGGAAGAGTGAAACAATCGCCTCCATGGTTGCGTCATTTATTATGCTCGCAGTCGGTATTCAAGTATTGAATGGAGCGATTACTTCCATATTTGAGACAGGTAAAGAATCTCCCCATATCGGTGCTGCCTTTGTAGGTATTTTCTCTTCACTTGTCATGTATTTTGTTTATCGTTATAACAAAAAATTAGCGGAAAAAATTAATAGCAAGGCAGTCATGGCTGCTGCAAAAGATAACATTTCAGATGCTTGGGTAAGTATAGGTACAGCTATAGGTATATTTGGTTCACAATTAAATATGCCATGGCTAGATACGTTAACCGCCATTATTGTTGGGCTTTTAATATGCAAAACAGCTTGGGATATCTTTAAACAGGCCTCCCATGAACTTTCAGATGGGTTTGATGTGAAAAAAATTAAACTTTATCGTGATGTAATCAAAAATGTCGAAGGGGTTAAAGGATTAAAAGATATTAAAGGCAGGAACTATGGCAATAACGAAGTAATCGATGCGATAATTATTGTCGATGCCTCATTGAACATTCAAGAAGCCCACGATATTGCGAGCCGTGTTGAGAAAGTGATGATGGATGATTACGGAGTATACGATGTTCATGTCCATGTAGAACCTGAGTTAATTATCAAATAAATGGTATCAGGTACCAGCGTTCAATTTAACGAGAACGCTGGTATTTCTTTTTATAAGGTGCCAATACGATTGAGTGACTGTGTACTACGCATCAATTGATTAGGAAATACCTCTTCAAAAAATAGAAAATGCAGCATCGAGCACTTCTTCGAATGATTGACTGGGTTCATAAACTAATTTCGTTAACAGTCCATCAAAAATTGCCAAAAACGCAATTGTGCACTCTTCCTTCGAACAATTTGTCTCCAGTTGACTAAAAAACCAATAAAATCTCTTGTTTCACTACATGTAAATACGTATGGTATTTGGATACAATAAAATTTTGTAATGCGAACGGCACCATGAAAGCAGTAATTTGCAAAAATGTTACATTAGGCTGTTGTTGAACATGTACCTTCAATTCTTGTAAGAATGTGTATAAATGATCTTTAGCAGAGAGCTCTTTATCTTGCTGGAAAAAATGTTCTACATACTCGATTTCTTGTGCGATCACTTCTGTATAAAGTTCCATGACTAACTCCTTCTTAGAAGGATAGTGATAGGAAAGTGACTGTTTTTTATACCGAGCTCTGTTGCAATATGTGCCATTTTAACGCCTTCATAGCCCAATTTATTAAAGTGCAGAATCGCCACTTGCTTGATATGAATAATTCGCTGCTACAAAATCCTGCACCATGTACTAAACGTATCGCCATTAATACCTCTATATTAGGTGCTAAATAATAAGCGCCTGTTGTTAATGTAGAAATTACTCTGCTTGTTTTAAAATACTTCTAAGAATGGATCGTATAATTTTGCTGGGTTTACTTATAAGTTGCATGCTAATTTGATTCTGAAAGTGAGATTCTATATAACTTATCGTCATTCTCCTGGGGATCGCCACGCCCATCTGTATTATTGGTGATGAAATAAAGGTAGTTATCTTCAATTAGCACATCCCGAATTCTGCCGAGTTCAGTGATGACTTCCCATTGTTCACCTGTTTCAGGATTGAATCCTAGTATTGCCGTTCCTCTTAATGCCGCCACATACAACTTGCCATTATAATAGCCCATTCCAGATGGGGCCCAGGTTGTTTCATCTCCGGAAGTGAATAGCGGTGAAACCATACCTTCTTGTTCCTCACGGCCTTCAATAGTCGGCCAGCCGTAATTTTGACCGCCTTCTATTTGATTGATTTCATCATTTGCAGAGTTACCGTGCTCGCTTGCATATAGCGTACCGTCAGGCGACCAAGCAAGCCCTTGAGAATTTCGGTGCCCATAACTATAGATGTAAGAATTTTGAAATGGGTTATCACTTGGAATAGACCTATCAAGATTCATTCTTAAAATTTTCCCACCTAATGAATCGGTGTCTTGTGCTAGTCCAGGCTCAGATGCATCACCCGCCGTTGCGTACAGTTTTCCGTCAGGTCCAATTTTAAGTCTGCCCCCATGATGATAGGAACCACTTGGGATTTTATCAAGAAGCAAATTCTCTTCCCGCCAACTATTATCTTCTAAGCGGAGTGTAATCATACGGTTAAATTGTCCGGTAGTGTCTCGATACGTATAATACGCATAAGCTAGATTCGATTCCTGAAAGTCCGGGGCTAACACAAATCCTAATAACCCTGCCTCTGAAGCTGTCGCTAGTTCTTTCTCTAGTTCTACGCTTTGCCGTTCCATCTCTCCATTTTCTATTTTCACGATACTTCCTGTTCTTTCAGTCAAATAGAAGATACTGCCAACTTCGGCAATAGACCAAGGAGCCTCGAGATTTTCTGCTACTACTTGTTGCTGATTTTCTTGCTGAGCTATAGTCATTTTCTGCTCATCCTTAAGATCTTGTTGTCCTTTTTTAGAACAGCTGGCAAGTAGCAGTATTGCAAAGAAAGATATCGCTAAAAATTTTTTCAACCTCAATCACCTCTACCTTTCATGCTGTATTTTCCCTATGTCTTGGCTAAACACTTTGAAGTTTGTTTAAGGTACTTAGTGAATAATGGCCAATCAACAGATTTGTTATTTTAAAACACAAAGCATTTCCAGCTGTTTCTTAAACAGTAGGAAATGCTTGGTGTTTTGTAAGTAATTATTTATTCGGATGTGAATTCTGGCTCATCCTTGCCCATTTCCACCTTTAAAGGATAATCCTTTAAAAACCACTCATCATGGCTGTTAAAATAAAAAGTAACTCCTTCTACTACATCCTTAATGCCTACATCTCCATCTTCTCCAATGGATAATCCTAAAAAATAATTAGGATGTGTAGTTGGTATTCCGCCATATATTTTGATGAAAAATTTAACAAAATCGCCTTGTGCTAAATCCAGTTCTTCTATATACCATTTGGCGGCTTCCTTACTTACGGAAAAATTCATATTGTCATCCCACTTTCTTTAGTATTTTCATTTGTAAACCTACTTCTGAAGACTGAATACCACTCTAATACATAATACGCATAGCTTATTCGTCGTAAATCGGATCCATATTGACAAATGATCTATGATAATTAAGCATGCCTTTGATTTGCTTAATATTTATTCTTTCACCCGCTAAATAGCGATTAAAATCAAAGATAACCGGCATTCGATTGCCACCAATGGCAAACAAGGCCTTCCTGTCTCTTGGAATATACGCAGCTGTGTGTATTGTTCCGGCAGAGGCATCATATTTACTAGAAAATATCTCTTTTTCTTGATCGTTCAATAGCTGATATGCCCTATAGACATCTAGATCAACATTACTTTGACTTTCTAATTCTTTCTGTCTTCTTATTGAGTCGTCTGTACGATAACGATTTTCTTCCGTTAATACTTCAAAATGATTCGTACTTATATTGGACTTCCTCACTTCCACCTTTCTTGGTGAAGCTTCTACAACAAATGTTTCGCCACTCGGATCTATTAGGACATAACTAAATGATGTTCGATGGGGAATTTCCTTTAACAAAGTGATGGCTTCCTCTACATTCGCACACGTCTCTAAAATAATTCGGCCAATCATATTACAAACAAAGCCATCATCTGAGCCGATCCGATTAATAAAATTATAGCCCATTGCCAGCCCTTTTTCATTCATTCCATCCGTGCGTCCTGTTATTTGCATGGAAGGACCTATCGTCGCATATCCCGTATCTGTTGGCTGATAAATGATATACCGTCCTTCGTAGTAACCGGGATGGCTATCATAATTTCGAATAATAAATTCGGATCCCGTTAAAATAGAGCATCCTCCATCGTCCAGTTCAGCGCATCTGCTAACCCCTGTAGCTCATCCAGCATACTCGGGAGAAACTTGGTGAATAGTTGAATCGCTTCTTGTTCATTTATCGTAAAATGACGTCTTCTCTTTGCGGCCCATTGTTTTTCACGGTTATACAAGATAGGAGACTCCTTTAACAGCTCGCCTTGCATATAACCAAAATCATAATGATTTCCTTTAAATTGAATAACGTCGCTGTAAAAATGCTTCATCTGTACAACCTCCCTGCTATATTGTAGAAAGCCTACAATCCCGATGATTTAGCCTCTTTTTCCAAAAGGGGATCCCATGATAATAAAGTCTTCTTACTCGAATTATCCTTTACCCTTTAACATCATTTTACCATGAACAGAGAGCTCCACCGAGGAATCTGCACCCAAAGCTACCACTGTAACTCCTATGCCTGTAGCTTGCCGGTTTATTAGTTGTTTTAAATAAAAAAACGTGCAAGTACCTTCGCAATTCTAGTTGCGTTTGTACTTGCACAAAAATAGTTAGTTTATCGTACAGTTTTTAATGCACCGCTCCAAGCAAGAACTTGGTCAAGCATGGCGTTTGCGTTGTCTGCATGATAATCAGCAGGTTTGAACTTCTGCTGAATTAAGTTAAATCCCTAAATAAATACGATTCCCAGAAGGATCACTGGTGACAAAAGAACCGTTTTCTTCTGTCACAGATGCACCAATACTCTTCAACTGATCGATAACATTATCCCTTGCTACCTCATCTGCTAAAACGACTGTAAACGATTCCAGGCCAACACTATTTACAGGTGGTGTAGGAGCCCCAACCCCAGCCCAAGTGTTTAGAGCAATTTGATGATGATATTTACCAGTAGCGATGAAAAGTGCTTGATCGCCGTAGCGATTTACCACCTCGAAGCCAAGCCCCTTACAATAAAACTCTTCAGTCTTTCTTAATTCAGATACATGTAAGTGAATATGTCCCATGACGGTGCCGGCTGGTAGACCTTTCCACGACCGCTGTTTACCATCAGATAGCAGGGCTTCAAAATTCAATGGGTCCACCGCCATTGCCACTTCACCGTTACTCCAAATCCACTCAGAAGGATCGCGATCTATATAGATTTCAATGCCATTTCCATCTGGATCTTTGACATATAATGCTTCACTTACAAGATGGTCTGACGAGCCATATCGCAAACCTATCTCCTGAAAATGATGCACGATTTCCGCTAAATCAGAGCGTTCAGGTAGAAGAAGGGCAAAATGATATAAGCCCGTAGTGTTTCCTTGCCTCGGAACAACATTTTCTGGTTGCTCAATTGATAACACACTCGTTTTGCCATCTGTTGTCAGTTTAACCGTCTGATCAGTTTGCTCTAAAATTTGAAAGTCGAGAACTTCCTGATAAAACGTAAGTGAACGATCTAAATCTTGTACCTTAATGTTTACGTGGCCTACAAAAGTATTTGGCTTACTATGAAATTTCGTATTTGTTGTCCCCATTTTCATTTCTCTCCCTCTTCACCAAAAAATTTATTATCTAATGAGAAAGAAGTGCTGTTTGCAATTGCAAGAAAAATGGCTATAGCAAGTAGTGCTACTTCCAATTCATACCCTGCCAGTTGACCATCACCAAGAAATCCCGCTGGGAGTTTCACTGTGAAAATTGCCACCAGCATAATAACCGCAAACAATACAGAAATAATTCGTGTTCCCATCCCAAGTATTAACATAATACCGCCAATTAACTCTATAATTGCGACAGCGTAAGCTAAAAACCCTAAAATACCCAGGCTTTCGAAATAACCAACCGTATTCCCTATGCCCCCTTGAAATTTGGATAATCCGTGAATGAAAAAGGTAATACCTAAAATCACTCGTAAAACAACTACACCTGCATCATTTCTTTTCATATTCTTTTCTCTCCTTCATTTTTAGTTACTTTATGTAACTAACTTCATATTATAAATTAACTATCGTCAAGTAATAAAATTGCATATTTTTCAACTCGGCATGTTATCTTCTTCTTTTAAAGCAGTAAACCCAGAGGAATGTGGCTTCATTGGCAATGCTGCGAGATGAATTTCAATATAAGGCTGTAAGGGGAAAGCGGAATCCTCTTCTCATTTTTTTGAACAAAGGGTGAACGAAACAGCAAATATCCCATAAAAACGCTAAAATCAATAAGGCTTAAGTTCAGCTGATTTTCACATTCGTGCTATTATTGAGTAAGGTAAAGAAAAGAGGAATTTATGTTGAAACTAACAAATGAACTAGACTATAGCCGATTGAATCTTCTAAAAAAAGAAGTGACGAGATTCATGCTAGCTTATAAATTTGCATTAGACGAAGTAAGCACCAAAATCAATATCTTAGAAGAAGAATTTCAATTGATACACGAATACAACCCTATTGAACATATTAATACTCGTTTGAAAACACCAGAAAGCATTATACAAAAGGCGCTTCGTAAAAATATCGGACTTTCCATGTCTTCCATAAAGGAAAACATTCGAGATATCGCAGGGATTCGTATTAACTGTTCCTTTAACTCTGACATTTATAAACTAAGTGAAATGATTCAAAAGCAACAGGATATTGAAGTGATTGAGTATAAAGATTACATACAAAATCCGAAGCCTAATGGTTATCGGAGTCTCCATTTGATATTAAAAATTCCTGTGTTTATGTCTGATCGGGTGGAGCACGTCTTCGTTGAAATGCAAATTAGGACAATTGCTATGGATTTTTGGGCAAGCCTGGAGCATAAGATTTTTTATAAATTCGACAAATCTGTCCCTGAAAAAATGATAACAGAATTGAAAGATGCAGCAGAATCTGCCAATGAATTGGATCAAAAAATGGAGAAACTCCATAAAGAAATCAATGAAATTAAACGAATGGACGAAGAGTTTACTCCAAATCTTTTTAATGAAAAGAAAGAATTCAATATCCCGCTAAAATTCCTGGAAATGATGAATGAAAATAGTAACTAGAAGACGATACGTATGAAAATGGTAGGCTCGACTGGGCCAAAAAATAGATGTACACAATACGCACCGTGAAAAAGCCCCTAAAAATCTAAAGGCAACATTCACTCAAATTGGATTGAGTGAATGTTGCCTTTTCCATCATAATGTATAGGAGTTGCCGTCATCGGGTGCTAATAACTCCCACCTATTCATAGTTGAACAATTTGTTACTAGAATCAGTTCTAAATCCCGCTAGCAGACCTTGCATAAGCACTAAATCAACTTCATCATTTAACTAAACTTGCTCCATTCATTTTAACTTAACTCAGCAAATGTGTTTGTACTAAAAGCGAAGTGTCAGCTACAGAAGTTTCCTACTACTATAAGTGGTAGTTTGAATGCTAGATATGCCTTCAAATTCAGTGGGATCCAAACCCTGGCTGAATGAGGTTAACATGCGTTGTTAGCCCAAGAATTACACTTCTACACGTTGAAAAAATTGTGGTAAGTGCTCTTTATGTGCTTCTAGCATTTCATCTAAAATGGCTTTGCCTACTGTATCTGATGGAACAAGAGGATTGATAGTCATGGCAAGCAGTGCTGTATCATAGTTTCCTGTCACTGCCGCCTCAGCTGCTACCCGTTCAAAAGATTTTATTTGCTGTACCAAACCTTGAACTGCAACTGGTAAATCTCCACTAATGATTGGCTTTGGTCCTTCTTTTGTAATTATACAGCTGACCTCAACAGCGGAGTCAAACGGTATACTAGCAATGGCCCCATTATTAATGGTATTAACGGGCTGAATGTCTCGCTTATCGTTATAGATTGATGAAATTAAACGTACAGCCGCGTCACTATAATAGGCTCCACCTCTTTCCTCTAGCTGAGGTGGTTTAACCGCCAAGTCCTGATCCTTGTACAGCTCGAACAATTCTTCTTCCAGTTTCTTCACAACTTCTGCTCTCGTTGTTCCATTTTTAAAGTTTTCTAGCTCTTTTTGCAGCATTTCATCTTTTTTATAGTAGTACAGGTGATAGGGGCAAGTGAGGGCATTTAGTGCACGTATAAATTCTGGCTCCCAGCCTTGTCCTTCGACGTTTTTAACAAAGCTACTATTTTCCGGATTCGCTAACAGCTCAATGACTTTTTCCTTTACACTCACTCCATCTAGATAGACATCTAATCCGTATACCATATGATTTAAACCAGCGAAATCGATACGTATACGTGAATGATCCACGTCTAAAAGCTTTGCAACCCCCATCTCGATGCCGATTGGAACGTTACATAACCCAACGATTTTCTTATGATCTGTATACCTAAGAACAGCCTCTGTTACCATGCCGGCAGGATTCGTAAAGTTGATTAACCATGCGTCCGGACAGAGAACTTTAATATCTTCAATGATATCTAAAATGACCGGAATCGTACGCAATCCCTTCAATAGTCCACCTGGTCCATTTGTTTCTTGTCCAAGTACACCATGGCTTAAAGGAATTCTTTCATCCTTTGCACGAGCATCCAGCAAGCCTACACGAAATTGCGTCGTAACAAAATCGGCATCCTGTAAAGCAGCTTTTCGATCGAGTGTTAAATGGACTTGAATGGGCAGACCTGCTTTTTCTATCATTCTTTTTGCGAGGTTTCCCACGATTTCTAATTTTTCCTTACCCGCTTCTATATCCACCAACCACAATTCCCTTACAGGCAGTTCATCGTATCTGTTAATAAACCCTTCAACTAATTCCGGAGTATAACTTGAACCTCCACCAATCGTGACAATCTTAATCCCTTTACTCATTGGTCATCCTCCTAGAAAACTTATTTATAATGCTTATACTAGGGCAGAAAGAGCCAATAAGATATAGTGTAGGAGGCGTTAGATTTGTTTTTTAATGAAAGGTATTTGTTTCGTTAAAGTAACACTGTGTTTCTCATTTGATATATAATAGAAGTTGGAAGAAAGCGAACAACTGACGAGGGGTGAATAGCTTTTGTTTACAAACGAAGTAATCACAACGTTCAATGATCTTGAAATGCTACTTTATAAATACATCATGGAGAATAGAGAAAAGGTTGTTTATATGCGGATACGGGACCTTGCAGACGAAGCGCATGTTTCCACTTCAACGATTATGCGGTTTTGTAGAAAATTAAATTGCGAAGGTTTCTCAGAATTCAAAGTAAAACTTAAGCTTTTAATTGATGAAAAAAAGCCTAACCCAGCTATAAAAAGCAACGAGTATATCGTCGCAGAATTTTTAGAGCGGACTCAAAATAAGAAATTCATGTCGAAGTTAGAGGATGCAGCGGATGTTATTTCTAAAACAGAGACAATCATTTTTATCGGATTTGGTAGTTCAGGAACGTTCGCTGAATATGGTTCTAGGTATTTTTCAAGTGTAGGTAAGTTCTCTATGTATATAAAAGATTGGTTTGTGCCCATTCATACCGACTTGAATAGCAGTATCACAATTGCTCTTTCTGTTTCAGGAGAAAGTTCTTTTACGCTGTCACATGTTCAAAAGTTAAAGGAGCAAGGTAGCAAGATTTTAAGCATTACTAACAATGAACAATCTGCTATTGCTAAACTATCTGATATCAATATTTCCTATTATGTGACGGAGGAGTGGATTGGGAGTATGAATGTCACCACACAAATTCCTGTTGTATTTATTTTGGAGGAAATGGCACGGAAGGTGTATGGAATAAATAGGAAGTAAAAATAACTTAAAGGCGACCACAGTCACTCAAACAAAAATCCTTCACCTGGGGCAATAAAACGTGACATAGGCTACAATTAGTTCTTGATACATACAAAAAACTAAATGGATGCTCGTCGATAAACTTTTCTACTGAGACAAGTGATATTAGTGTAATCATAGCTTTTCCTTTTACTTTTTTCTTCACTTCTATTTTCCATCTTTTATAAGGTAGGAAGGAGACTTACTCCATTTCTCCCTCCCCATCAAGCATGCTCTACCATATTTATTGCACTATAACCATTTTGAATTAGGAATTGACAGTCAGGAAGCATTATTTGAAATTATATTCAGTAACAATTTTTTCTCTTCCTGTTACTAAATCATTAAAGTATTCATAAAGATTAATGCCTAGGTAAGATCCAGAGATATTAAATACAGTCGTATATCCTAAGTTTCTCAGCGCAATAACCATGTTATAGCTTCGCTGCCCAGAGCGGCAATGGATATAAACTGGCTTATCTTTCGGTATTTCATCCAAACGATTTCTAAATTCACTTAGTGGAATATTAATAGCTGTTTTTAAATGTCCCGCCTGATATTCATTTTGCTCACGAGCATCAATAATAAAAGCATTATTCTCGACTAGTTCGCGAACTTGTGAAACTTTCACTTCGCTATATCTTCCGTATAGTTGGTTCAAAGCAACTAATGCCGCATGATTGACAACGTCCTTCGCCGTACCTAGCATTGGGGAGTAAGTTAATTCTAGATCTTTTAGATCTTCCAATGTTCCATTCATCGTAATCATTGTTGCGATCACATCGATACGTTTATCGACATTGCCTTTCCCAATCGCTTGCGCACCCAAGATTCTACCTGTAGGTATTTCATACACTAACTTAAAATGCATGACATTACTATTTGGCATTAACCCTACTTTGTCACCAGGTATGACATAAACAGAATCATAACTAAAACCCGCAGCTTCAGCTGTTCTTATGTTTAAACCCGTTGATGCCGCATTTAAGTCAAACAGATGAATAGAAGATGATCCGATCACACCTAGGTTACGGCTTGGCGTACCATAAATATGGTCGGCTACCGCTCTTGCTTGTTTTTGAGCTGGTCCGGCTAAAGTTAGGCGTGTTGGCTTAGAAATGAGGCGATGAAATACTTCAATGGCATCTCCAACTGCATAAATATCGGAATCACTTGTTACATAATTGGCATTTACTTTTATTGCACCCGTTTCACCAATTTCTAAACCAGCCTTTTCTGCTAGTTGCGTTTCAGGTTTTACACCTATCGCTAAAATAACTGCCTGAGCTGCGATTTTTTTACCAGATTGTGTTTCAATAAAACCTTCACCAATTTTGGCTAAACCATCATTCACGATGAGGTTTACACGATGGTCAATCATTTCCTTATGAAGGATTTGAGCCATATCATAATCAAATGGTGTCATGATTTGATCGGCAAATTCTACTAAGGATACGTTATAATTAGCTAAGCGAAGGTTTTCTGCCACTTCAACGCCGATAAACCCTCCACCAATTACTGCAACATCTTTGATAGACTTTTCTTTTATATAACCATTTAACTGTTGAATATCTACCACATTTCGCACTGTAAATACATTCGGATTATTTATGCCCTCAATCTTATTAGGACGTATTGGTGCTGCACCTGGAGATAAGATTAATTTATCATAAGCCTCTTCGTAAAACTTCTCAGTTGCCAAATCCTGAATCGTAATTGTTTTTTCCTCACGATTAATCTTTATCACTTCGCTATTCACTCTAGCTTCAATATTGTAACGTTTCTTAAAAGTTTCCGGATTCATCAATACCAAAGATTCACTATTTTCAACGACTCCACTTAAATAATACGGTAATGAACAGTTGGAAAAAGATACATGCGGTCCTTTATCAAACATGATGATTTCTGCATGTTCATCTATTCTACGTACTCTTGCAGCAGCAGATGCTCCACCGGCCACTCCACCAACTACTAAAATTCGTTTTTTCATGCGATTCCACACCTTTCAACTTTAGATTTATTCTGTCATGCGCTTGATATGACTTTGTTTCGACCATCGTTACCATTCCACCATATATTTATGTGGGTCTTAAAAGTTCCGAAAAAAATTCACCTAACTTCTCCTTCCCAAGCAAGCATTCCACCCTGCATGTTAACTACGTTATATCCGTGGCTTTCAAGGAATTGTGTTGCACGGCCACTTCTTCCTCCCGATTGACAAACCATGATATATTCCTTTGACTTATCCAATTCATGCATACGAAACTCCACTAATCCTAATGGAATATTCACAGCTCCCGGAATTTTCCCCGCTGTTACTTCATATACTTCACGCACATCGATAATAGTTAATGCCTTTCCTTCACTTATGAAAGACACTACTTCTTTTGCAGTCATTTCTTTCATTATAAAATCCTCCTTTTGTAAAAAAGCATTTGCTGATTCAAGTTATCTCCAGGCACTCATGCCACCTTTGACATTTGCTACTTTTGTAAATCCGATTTTCCTTAACACCTTACTAGCTTTTTGGCTTCTCATTCCACTTTGACAAATGACAATCACTTCTTTTTCCTTTGAAAGCTCCTGCTCCGCTTTTTGAGAAAGTTGATGAAGAGGAATATTTTTAAAACCTTTTATATGGTTTCCTTTAAATTCGCCAGGTGTTCGGACATCAATAAATTGCTTATTCTTGTGAATGAGTTCCTCTTTTAAATCAGTTGTTGATAGCTGTCTCACACCTTTTGTTGGTAGAGCACGCTGTATGGTGGAAAATAAGAAAATAGCAATAATGATGTAAATGACATAATCCAAATCTTTCATCTCCTTTACGGGTCTCGCTTTTCCCCCCCGCGGGTATTTACCTATTTTAAAAAATAAGATTAACCTTTTTTAAACCAAAACTTTAATACAACATTTTCTTCTTCATGTTTCAAAAGCTCATGTCCACCTGAGTTAGCCCATGCTGGAAAATCGCTTTTAGCCCTCTTATCCGTTGTATGAATCTCTAATATTTGACCAGCTTCAAGTTCATTTATAGCCATTTTGATTCCTCTACTTCATTTTACCCTTACCCCTATAGGTATACTACTAAATAAAAAAATGCTGTCAACCAAAAAATTCTTATCTGCTTTTTACAAGCAAGTTGACAGCCTCTTGAATGAGTTCATCCGTTTTTTCTCCACTTTTTTCGGCTTCTTGAACACATTCAACTAAATTTGAACTGACAATCACACCGATTGTTCGATCTACTGCTGAGCGAACAGCCGACAACTGCGTAATGACCTCTTTGCAATCTTTGTCTTCTTCCATCATTTTTAAAATCCCACGAAGTTGGCCTTCCATACGCTTGACTCTATTCTTCGTTTGATCATTGTATTCCATAGGTATTCGCCTCCACAACGCTGTTTTTTCTCGATGAGATTTACAACCAGTTAATATAAACTATCATTTTATACCTTGTTCATCAAAGAAGCACTAACAAATATTATTTTATACCCCTACAGGTATATTGTCAACACTGACAACTTTGCCTTTCCCTATAATTTAACTGTACTTAGTTGCCCACTATTTTTATTGATCTTCTGAATAAGACAACACCTATTGTCATGTGGCAATCAACGGATGTTGTTGTTTAATCTCTTTTATCGATAAATGTACAGCATAATTTCCATACTCAAGTATTTTATCCAGAAAAAGATTTAATTGCTCCTGAGAACTAACTTTTATTTTTATATGGTAACAGCCTTCTCCGTATACGTAAGCCCTACTTTCATTTCATCAACTAGTAGAGAGTAAGCTTTAATGACACCACTATCCTCAAGTTTTTTTATACGATTCCCTACCGCTTGTCCCGTCATATGAATTTGTTCCCCTAAGTCTTTCCATTGAATACGTGAATTTTGGGATAATAACCGAAGGATCTGAAAATCAATGTTATCAAGTTCCATAATAAACTCCTTTCACCATGAAATTTTTAAAGATCAAAGTGTTTCATCAACTTATCGATAAAAATCAATGTACGACTTATGATTATAGTGTAACAAAATACTATAAATGAGGTGGAGAATAATGAGCACAGCGCTAATTATTGTAGATATTCAAAACGACTATTTCTCGAATGGAAGAATGGAATTAGTTAATCCAGATCAAGCGGCTGCGAACGCTGCTAAAGTGCTTGAACATTTTAGAAAGAACAACAATGATAATATTTTTCATGTGCAGCATATCGCAGCTGATCCAGCACTAGGATTCTTCCTTCCGGATACGGAGGGTGCTGAAATACATGAAACTGTTCAACCTTTGGAAAACGAAAGCATTATCGTCAAACATTTCCCTAATAGCTTTTTACAGACTGAATTAGAAAGCAAATTAAAAGAAAAAGGAATAACTAAGGTAGTAGTTGTCGGTATGATGACGCATATGTGTATCGATGCAACAGTCAGAGCGTCTGTAGATCTTGGCTTTGAGACGACACTTATTGAAGATGCATGTGCGACAAGGGACTTATCTTATGGGGGTAAGGTCGTTCCAGCTGAACAGGTTCATTATGCGTTTGTTGGTGCACTTAACGGTATGTATTGTGCTGTAACTTCGACAGAGGACTTCTTGCAATAAGAAACGCAATTTGTAAAAGGCATTTGGGAATGATCTAATTCTCAAATGCCTTTTACTTATTTCGTTATCCGAATACAATCATCGGAAAGTAGCTGGATAACGCTAATTCTTTTTTAGTGTGATTTATATAGTTTCAGCGTCCTTTACCACCACATCTAATTTACCTGTTTCCGGGTCAATTACTAGGCCGTGGACAGGCGTTCCAATTGGGAGAAGGGGATGTTTCTTAATCATATTCACGCTATTACGAACGCTATCTTCTACATTTTCAAAACCTTTTAGCCATTCCTCAATATTAATGCCAGCAAACTCCAATGTGTCAAATGTTTGTTGAGAAATTCCACCTTCTTGCATTTTCTTAATCGTCTCAAGTGAATTTATATTGTTCATGCCACACCCATGATGCCCGATTACACAAACCTCACTTGCTTTTAGTTCATACAATGCCACGAGAATACTTCTCATAGCACTGCCAAATGGGTGGGAAATAACGCCACCCGCATTTTTGATAAGTTTAGCATCCCCATTACGCAAATTCATCGACTGGGGCAAAAGTTCAATTAATCTTGTATCCATACAGGTGACAATCACCATTTTCTTGTTTGGAAACTTTGTTGTATGGAACTCCTCATACTTTTTGTCTTTCACAAATTGTTCATTGTATTCTAAAATACTATTAATCATCATAAAAATCTCTCCTCACTTCATATTTTTGCGGTATTAGCAAATCCGTTTTATCAAATTCCTTTACGACAACTTCCAAGTAAGAATAACTAAAAAATAAATGAATTGTCAAATAGTTATTACATTTCACTTTCAATACTTATTGCATTTAGCATACGGACTACTGGGTCAAATGCCAAAAATCTAACTTCATTTTAATGGTTTGCCTATCATTCGCTAGTTACCTACAAGTTAATTGATTGATTCACTAAAACCTTAACCTTGAACTAAGTCGAAATTTGTGTATAATCGATGGTAATTGCATAAGCAAAATGTTTTCTAGGGTTCCGTAACGAATCTGTTAGTCTGGTCCGAGAGAAAACTCATAGCTCTGCTATGCCACGGAAGGATAAAAGCCTGGGAGAAACTGTTTAACAGTTGTCTCTTGGGCTTTTTTTGTTGTTTGGGTAAGAATAAAATTGGAGGTGTTGTTTGCATGAATGCAAACTGGGTGAAAGTGATTATCGCTGCTTTTTTTGAAGTTTTTTGGGTCATTGGGTTAAAACATGCGGATGACTTTTGGACTTGGACTGGAACAGTTATTGCAATTATCGTTAGTTTCTACTTAATGATTATGGCTGGCAAAGAACTACCTGTTGGTACTGTCTATGCAGTATTTGTAGGTCTAGGCACTGCCGGAACCGTATTTTCGGATATCTTATTTTTTGGCGAACCGTTTCAACTCGCAAAAGTGCTGTTAATTTTGGTTTTATTGGCAGGGGTAATTGGTTTGAAATTAGTGACAAAAGATACCGTTGAAGAAGGAGTTGAATCTTAATGGCTTGGGTTTTTTTAGTTGTAGCAGGGTTATTTGAAATGTTTGGTGTATTGATGATCAATAAATTGCACAAAGATCGAGATTGGCAATCAGTGCTATTACTCATTCTCGGCTTTGGCGCAAGTTTTATTTTTCTTGCATATGCCATGAAAACACTACCGATGGGGACTGCATATGCCATTTGGACAGGAATTGGTGCATCTGGTGGAGCAATATTAGGCATGATTTTTTATGGTGAATCAAAAGACTGGAAAAGACTCATTTTTATAGCCATGGTATTGGGCGCAGCAGTTGGTTTAAAGCTTGTCTCGTAGATAAAGGTGACTGTGCACTACGAAATTTATAATAGAAAGATTGTTTAGGTGCCTTAATTATTATTTTATCGGTCCTTTAGTAATCTCAGTATGCTTAGGATTAATAGCAAAGATTTTTGCGTTGACGTCTGCAACTCCAAAGCCAGCTAGTCTTTTCGTGTGCATATCTAGGTATTTTTCAGCTGTTTCTTTTGTTTCGAAAATATAAATTCCGCCAGCTTCACTTGTTTCGGGGCTTTCTGTCCAAATCTTCCACATAAATCCGTCTTCTTCGTTGATGCTTTTTGCTAAATCAGTAAATGCCTCAGCCATTTCGTCTCCGAATGGTCCATTCATTTTAAAATCCACCTGTAATACGTGTGCCATAGTCATTCTCCTTTATTTGCTTATTTTGTAGTTGCGAAATAGAATTCCCCTAAAATTTCCTTCGCCTCATAGCTATTTGGTGCAAGCTCGTTTTCAATAAAAGAGTGAACCTCTGATTGTTCAACATCGTACATGACTTCAATTTCTTTAGAAAATAGCATTTTTTCTTTTTCAAGCAAGCTAGAAACAGATGGCTGCTGTTTTGGGTGTAGTGCTTCCACATTTAGAACTTGTTTTAATCCATCAACATAGTATTCAAACGGGCGTCCACCAACAATTTTCACACCTTTATTTTCTTCATTCACCATGATAATTGTAGGAAAACCTCTGGCACCTAGGTTTCTAACTAACGCAAAGTCCTCATTCAATAATTGTTGTCCGATTGGTTGTTGTTCAGCTTCATTTACAATCTCTTCCCCATCAAGACCCATTTTATCGACGATTTCAATCAGTACGGATTGATCTGAAATGTTTTGATTAAATACGAAAAGTGCTTCTCTGGCACGACGCAAGTATTCAAATGCTGTCGCATCGCTATGATTTTTTTGGATTACTTTAAATACACGAGAGGCTGGATAAGAGGATTGAACTGGATTATCAATCATTAAACTACCATCAATTGGCATTCTCGAGTGTTCTCCAACTTCTCTCCAGTGACCCGCAACGTCGGCTGGTTTATGAATTCCGTTCGCAGGATCGATAGGTCCATCATGCCATTTCTCCAGCAAACCACCCATAACCGTGTGAAGGTTAAAATAATGACCATATTGCTCTGTAAAGCGACGGAATGTCGGTTCAATTGCCCAACAATGAGAACAGATAGGGTCCGTCACATAGTAAAGTTTAATATTTTTTTCTGGTTGATTGAAATCAATGATTTCCATTTCCTCTTCCCCTGCTACTCCACATACACCTGTTTCTAAATCACACATCATATTATTATTGTTCTTCAATTTATTTTCCCTCATTTCTCTAGAATAAACGAGAGAAATGAAGTAAAGTTCTTATCCCTCGCTTTTGATTATTGATTGGAATTATTATCTAATCGTTTTCAATGCAGTAGACCAAGCTACGACCTCATTCAACATTGTTTGAACGGTTTCTTCATGAAACGGTGCTGGTTTAAAGGTGCTCATTTCTTCAAAATCAGTAAAAAGACTGAGTGCCGGCTGAGTGCCTACCGTCGCCACTTTTGGTACAGTTAGAATTAACCGCAAATTGTTAGCTGCTGTAACGCCAAGAGTAGAACCATAACTTACAATTCCGGCTGCTTTATTATTCCACTCGACATATAAATAATCGATGGCATCTTTCAATCCTGAAGTAACAGCTTTGTTATATTCCGGTGTGACAAAAACAAACCCGTCAAGCTCACTAATTTTTTCAGACCAAACTTTCGCTTCTGGTGCTTGATAATCCTGTGACATAATTGCAGGGATAGGTTCATTAAATTTTGGTAGGTTATAATCTTTAATATCTACCAATTCAAATTCAGCATCTGTTCTTTGATCAGCAATGGATTTCACCCATTCTGCGACTTGTATGTTTACTCGAGAATCTCGAGTACTCCCAGTGATAACACCAATTTTAACCATTACAATTCCTCCTAATGTGTATTGCAAAGCATGCTTATTAAACATTGCTTTGAAAGTTAATTATTTGCTTTACAATTGAATTGTAGACCATAATTAAAAGTATCAACACCAATAATCTATTGGAAATGTCGTTTATACAACACATTGAAGAATTTGTTTGAAAAGTAGGAGGGAGATTAACATGTCACAATTAAAGACTGATCCTCGAGTTCAACGTACCCGCAAATTAATCATGGATTCTTTTATGGAACTTTCAGGCGAAAAAGAATTTAAGGATATTACCGTTAAGGATATTACAACTGAGGCTATGATTAATCGTGCCACATTCTATTATCATTTTGAAGATATCTATGACTTATTAGAAAAGGTACTATCAGAAGTATTGTTAGTTAATTTGGATTGTGCTGACTACCAAAACGACAAACTAAATGAAGAAGCATTAGTAAGCATCTTCCTAGCCATCACAAATTTTCAAAAGTCATTATCCAATCGTTGCCATAGAGGATACGAAGATACCATTGCTCGTATCGTTCGAGAACAGCTCGAAGTCATTTTTTATAAAATGGTGTTAATTCAACTTTAAATCGAAGAGGTTGGAGCTTTTAAAGTTACCTCTGTTATACTATGCTGGGGAATTTACGGTGCTTCTGTAGAATGGATTAGTTTTAGTAAGCAGATACTGCCAGAGGAATTTATCAAGTCAGCCATTCCTTATATAATTTCTGGGATAGATTTTGGGTCTACTAACGGTTAAATTCTAGCTAAGGTGTACAGTTACCCGATCACTATATCTGTTTAACTTAATTAAGTTAAGCCTCCAGCCGATATAAGGCGTGGAGCTAGTATAGATGTATGGA